>WLOR01000032.1 GCA_009699165.1 Actinomycetota bacterium
AGAGCGAAGGCAGCACCTTTTCTAAAACCACCATCAGCAGTGATAACTAACTTTGCATCTGCATCTTGAATACGAGATAAAAGCGCATCGGCTGAAAATCCGCCAAATACAACTGAATGCGGTGCACCGATACGTGCACATGCCAGCATTGCAATCGCTGCTTCGGGGATCATCGGCATATAAATAGCAACTCGATCACCGGCGTTAATTCCGATTTCAATTAATGCGTTGGCGGCCTTTTTTACTTCAGTCAGAAGTTGGGCATACGTAATTGTTTGCGTGTCACCAGGTTCACCTTCGAAATGGAAAGCGACGCGATCGCCACGGCCTTCACGTACATGTCGATCAAGTGCGTTGACTGAGGCGTTAATTTTTCCGCCAACAAACCATTTAGCATAGGGAGATTGCCAATCGAGAACTTGATCCCATTTTCTATCCCATTGCAAATTTCCCGCTTGTTCTTCCCAAAATGCTAAACGGTCCATATTCGCATGCGCATACTCGTCGGGTTGGGCATTTGCCTGCGCGGCAAACTCAGGGCTAGGCAGGAAGTAGCGATCCTCGGTGAGGAGGTTTTCTAGTGACTCATGGTCTTGGCTCATAAAGTGTGAGATTACCCGTTTGCCATTGTTATCAACAGAGATTTGATAGTGCTCTTTCTCATTCAATGAAACAGAGAAAGATTCGCCAACCCAATGAAAGGAGAAAAATGAGCATCACGACTTTTATCCTGCTTTTCCTCAAGCTCTTGAGCAATCCAACCCTGGTATCGGCCCTAGCCCGATTCCTGAGCAACGCCCTCAAGGCACTCACCTAATCACACACGAAAAAGCCCCTAAGTTCCCCGGCTTAGGGGCTTTTTCGTGCCGCTTTTGTGGGTTTAGGCCGGTAAGTGAGAGGATTGGCCGTAAGCCTCTAGCTGGTTCAATGAAGCGCTCTTCTAGAGTTTTACACCAGAGCGACTAGGAGCCACAGTGCCAATTGCAACCCCTGAGATATATGTAGATATGTTGGATCGCGCCAAAAAAGGTGCTTTTGCATATCCTGCGATTAACGTTTCATCATCACAAACCATCACCGCAGCCATTCGTGGTTTTGCCGAAGCTGAGTCCGATGGAATCATTCAATTTTCTTGGGGCGGCGCTGAATACGCTTCAGGTTCAACAGTTAAGAAAATGGTTGATGGCGCAGTTGGCCTCGCCGAATATGCACACGTAGTTGCAAAGAACTACAACGTAAATATTGGTATCCATACAGATCACTGCCCAGCAGAAAAACTTGATGGATTCATGCGTCCGTTACTTGCCTTTGGTGCAGAGCGTCTTGCATCAGGTAAATCACCACTATTTAACTCACACATGTGGGACGGCTCAGCAGTTTCAATGGCCGAAAACATGAAGGTCGCAAAAGAGATGCTTGATATGTCGATTGCTGCCCGCACAATTCTTGAGATTGAAATCGGAGTTGTCGGTGGCGAAGAAGACGGTATTGAAGCTAAGCACGATGCAAAGCTGTATTCACATCCAGAAGATGCGTTACTAACTCTTGAAACTCTTGGAAGTGAAGCTCGCTATTTAGTAGCTGCCACATTTGGAAATGTTCACGGAGTTTATAAGCCTGGAAACGTAGTTCTACAGCCTAAGATTTTGGCAACTCTGCAAGAAGCCGTAGCCAACAAACTCGGTCTTCCGGCCGGAAGTAAGCCAATGGACCTTGTTTTCCATGGTGGTTCAGGCTCACTACTTTCAGAGATTCGCGAGTCACTCGATTACGGTGTTATCAAGATGAACATCGATACCGATACTCAGTACGCATTTACACGTCCAATAGTTGATCACATGTTCAAGAACTACGACGGTGTATTAAAGATCGATGGCGAAGTTGGAAACAAGAAGGCTTATGATCCACGTGCTTGGGGTAAGGCCGCAGAAGCAGGAATGGCTGCACGTGTTGTTCAAGCTTGCGAAGATCTTCGATCAACAGGTACTTCATCACTCAAGTAATAACTAACTAATTGGAGAGGCTTTACCGATGCCTGCACTTGTTTTGCTTGGCGCTCAATGGGGCGATGAAGGCAAAGGTAAAGCCACCGATTTATTAGGTGACAGAGTTGATTACGTTGTTCGTTACCAGGGTGGCAATAACGCCGGACATACAGTTGTCATCGGCGATCAAAAATATGCACTTCATTTATTGCCCTCCGGAATTCTCTCTCCTAACGTAATTCCAGTAATTGGTAACGGTGTTGTAATCGACCCAGGTGTATTACTCCAAGAAATAAAAGGCCTCACCGAGCGGGGTATTGATTGCAGCAAATTAGTTATCTCAACCAATGCACATTTGATTACGCCGTATCACCGCACGATTGATAAAGTCTCAGAGCGATTCTTAGGAAAATCCAAAATAGGGACAACTGGTCGAGGAATCGGACCGGCGTATGCGGACAAAATCAATCGAATCGGAATTCGTGTACAGGATTTATTTGATCCATCTATCCTTCGACAGAAAATTGAGAGTGCGTTACGCGATAAGAACCAAGTATTAATCAAGGTATTTAACCGCAAAAACATAGAGGTCGATGAAGTCCTCGAAGAGTATTTGGGTTATGCCGAGATTCTGCGTCCATATGTTGCAGATACAGTTTTACTACTTGATCAAGCGCTTAAAGCTGGAAAGCGCGTTCTGCTTGAGGGATCACAAGGAACTCTGCTTGATGTTGACCATGGAACATATCCATTTGTGACATCAAGTAACCCGACTGCGGGTGGAGCTTGTACTGGAAGCGGAATCGGGCCAACAAAGATAGATAGAGTCATTGGCATTGTTAAGGCATACACAACACGAGTCGGTAGTGGGCCATTTCCAACTGAACTTTTTGATGAAGATGGAGAAGCGCTTCGCCGCATTGGTGGAGAAGTTGGCGTGACTACTGGTCGTGCGCGCCGTTGTGGTTGGTATGACGCCCCGATCGCACGGTATGCAGTGCGCGTAAATGGATTAACTGATTTCTTCTTAACGAAGCTTGATGTCCTTACTGGTTGGGAAAAAATCCCGGTATGTGTTGCATATGAAATTGACGGTAAGCGCGTTGAGGAGCTTCCGGCATCTCAGAGCGATTTTCATCATGCAAAACCGATTTATGAGTATTTGCCAGGTTGGAGTGAAGATATTACGAAGGCACGAAAACTGCGCGATCTTCCACAAGCTGCGCAAGATTATGTTGCCTTTTTGGAGAAGATTTCTGGTGCACCTATTAGTGCAATCGGCGTCGGACCAGGTCGCGACGAAACAATTGTCATTACGGATTTCATTTAATATATGAAAATCCTCCTAGTCGGAAGCGGCGGTCGCGAACACGCACTAGGACTAGGTCTACATGCAGATCCTGCGTGTAGCGAACTTCATGTTGCTCCTGGCAATCCTGGAATCTCTGAGTTTGCTCAGTGTCATGCCCTTGATGTAAAAAATAACGCAGAAATCGTTGCCCTGGCAATCAAAATTAGCGCCGACTTAGTTGTCATTGGCCCAGAGATTCCCTTAGTTAATGGCGTAGCCGATGACTTACGGCGATTAAAGATTGCAGTATTTGGTCCATCGAAAGCAGCTGCACAACTTGAAGGATCTAAGACTTTTGCAAAAGAAGTGATGGCAGATGCAGGTGTTCTTACGGCGCAGAGTTTTACTTGCGCTAATGTGCAAGAGTATGAAAATGCTCTCGATAGTTTTGGTGCACCCTATGTTGTTAAAGACGATGGTTTAGCCGGCGGCAAAGGCGTAGTGGTTACTAATAATCGAGATGAAGCTTTAAATCACGCATTGAGCTGTGGACGTGTTGTCATTGAAGAGTATTTAGATGGCCCCGAAGTTTCGCTATTTGGTATTAGTGACGGAACATCAATTCTTGCTATGCAGCCAGCACAGGATTTCAAGCGCGCTCACGATAACGATGAAGGACCAAATACAGGCGGCATGGGTGCTTACTCGCCTCTTCCGTGGGCGCCAACTAATATTGTTGACGACACCTACGAACAAGTTCTTGCACCAATGATTGCCGAGATGGCTGCACGCGGGACTCCATTCGTAGGACTTCTATATGCAGGTTTAGCACTTACATCTCAAGGCATCCGCGTTATCGAATTCAATGTGCGATTTGGGGACCCTGAAACACAAGTACTGATTCCATTGTTAAAGACACCACTTGCGAGGCTTTTGTATAAGGCAGCAACCTCAGGCCTTGCAGATACTGTCCTAGAGTGGAGAGATCAGTCGGCAGTAACTGTCGTACTTGCGGCGCACGGATATCCCACTTCGCCACAGTTTGGCGGAGTAGTTTCCAATCTCCAAAGGATAGAAAATGTCGAGATTTTTCATGCGGGAACTTCGCACGGTGACCAAGGTTTAACTGCCACAGGTGGGCGTGTTTTAACTGTGACAGGTACTGGTACCGACTTAACAGAGGCCAGGGATCGCGCCTACCGTGTAATTAGCCAGATCTCACTACCTGGTGCTTTTTATCGTAGCGACATAGCACTAAAGGCCTCAGTGGCAGAGAAAGGCAATTAAATGGCCGATAATTCATCAGTGAGCCTCATTGCCGATAGATATGCATCCGCTGCAATGCGGGAGATATTTGCGCCGGAAGCAAAAATTATTGCAGAACGTAAATTGTGGATTGCAGTGATGCGGGCGCAATCAACGCTTGGACATGCAATTTCCGGCGATGTAATTACAGCGTATGAGAGTGTAATTACACATGTGGACCTTGCATCGATTGATGCTCGAGAAAAGCAGACCCGTCATGATGTGAAAGCGCGTATCGAAGAGTTCAATGCGCTCGCCGGGCACCAGGCGATTCATGCAGGCATGACAAGTCGCGACTTAACTGAAAATATCGAAGCTTTACAAATTCGCAATGGTCTAGAAATCGTTCATGCAAAAGTAGTGACGTTACTGGCGCGTTTAGCAGAGCGCGCTACTCAGTATGCAGATCAGCCCATAGCGGGCCGATCACACAATGTGCCTGCGCAGATTACAACTCTCGGTAAGCGCTTTGCATCAGCTGCAGAAGAACTTTTATTTGCCTACGAACGTTTGACTTCACTACAAAACCGTTATCCAATGCGTGGAATAAAAGGTCCGGTCGGTACCTCACAGGATTCAATTGATTTACTTGGCTCATCCGCTGCACATGCAAAGCTTGAGAGTGAAATTGCAATAGAGCTGGGCTTTAAATCTGTTTTAGATTCAACTGGACAGATCTATCCACGTTCATTTGATTATGATGTTGTTACAACCCTTGTTCAGTTAGCCGCAGGACCATCATCTCTGGCAACATCTATTCGCTTGATGGCCGGAGCAGAGTTAGTAACTGAGGGATTTAAAGCGGGTCAAGTCGGTAGTAGCGCAATGCCGCACAAAATGAATACGCGTTCATGTGAGCGAGTAAATGGACTAGCAGTAGTTTTGCGCGGTTTCGCATCGATGGTGAGTGAGTTAGCAGGAGACCAGTGGAACGAAGGCGACGTCTCATGCAGTGTTGTCCGACGTGTCGCTCTGCCAGATGCCTTCTACTCAATAGATGGCCTACTTGAAACAATGTTGACTGTCCTAGATGAGTTTGGGGCATTTCCAGCGGTTATTGCAGCAGAACTAGAGCGATATCTACCTTTCTTGGCAACTACAAAGATTTTGATGGCGGCAGTGAAATCAGGTGTTGGTCGCGAAGCCGCGCACGAAGTAATTAAAGAACATGCAGTCAAGGCCGCGCTGGGAATGCGTGAAGGTAGAGGCAACACACTTCTTGATGATTTAGCTAATGATTCACGTCTCCCATTAAATCGATCTGATTTAGATCTGCTTATTAGTACCCCAATAGAATTTACTGGCGATGCTCGCCAACAAGTTGCACGAGTTGTTAGTCGCATCGAAGCGATAACTTCCGCGCACCCTGCAGCAGTGCAGTACAAGCCTGGCTCTATTCGGTGAGTGGCTTTGGCCTAGCTGGTCCACCGCCAGCGCCTTCAATACCTGGGTGGACACATCTGCGCACCGGAAAAGTTCGCGACTTGTATACCAACGAAAAGCAAGAGATTCTTCTCGTGGCATCGGACCGCGTATCTGCATATGACTGGGTTATGCCAACTTTAATTCCAGGTAAGGGGGCAGTGCTTACGCAGTTGTCTCTTTTTTGGTTTGAACTACTTGAAGACATTGTTCCAAACCATATTATCTCTACTGAGGTGCCATCAATTGTTAGTGATCGAGCAGTAATAGTGCAACCACTTGAAATGTTTGAAATTGAATGTGTGGCACGTGGGTATTTAACTGGTAGCGGCTGGAACGAATATCAAAACAATCACGCAGTTTGCGGAAATATACTTCCTGGTGGATTACTAGATGGATCTAAACTTCCACACTCGATTTTTACACCGGCTACAAAAGCTGCAGTTGGAGACCATGACATCAACATAGATTTTGCAACTTCGGCAGCAAGCATTGGTCACGCCGCCGCTGAAGAACTCAAGGATCTGACGATTGCTCTCTATGACGTCGCTGCGGAGTTCTCTAAAGAGCGTGGAATCATTCTTGCCGATACAAAGTTTGAGTTTGGGCAAAGCCCTTCGGGGGAAATTGTTCTTGGCGATGAGGCCCTAACCCCTGATTCATCAAGGTTTTGGGAGCTATCAGCATGGGCACCAGGGGGCGTGCAGCCCTCCTTCGACAAGCAGTTTTTACGTGACTATCTCGTGACAAGTGGATGGGATAGACATAGCCCACCACCTGAGTTACCTGAAGAGATCGTAGAAAAGACAGCACGTAGATATGAAGAGGCATTTTTTCGTTTAACTGGCAGCGCTTTCTAAAACAAGGAGAATAAGACAATGGCAACAATCGTGGTTGAAGTAATGTTGAAGCCCGAAATTTTAGACCCACAAGGAAATGCTGTTGCATCTGCTCTGCCACGTCTTGGATTTACATTTGCGCAGTCTGTACGACAGGGTAAGCGATTTGAAATTATTATCGAGGCAGAGCCCACGCCAGAGCAGTTAGCCGAGGTGGAGAAAGCCGCAGAAGTTCTGCTCTCAAACCCCGTAATTGAAACCTATGTAGTAAGAGTTGAAAAATAATGCGCGTAGGAGTCATAACATTTCCAGGAACTCTTGATGATCGCGATGCTGCACGCGCCGTTAATTTTGGTGGCGGCGAATCCGTAGCCTTATGGCATGCCGATGCAGATTTAAAAAACGTGGATGCAGTAATTTTGCCTGGCGGTTTTTCATACGGTGACTATTTGCGTTGTGGGGCAATCTCGCGCTTTGCCCCAGTTATGAAGCTTGTCATCGAAGCCGCAGAAAAAGGAATGCCAGTTCTTGGAATCTGCAATGGCTTTCAAGTTCTTTGCGAATCGCATTTACTTCCTGGCGCATTGACACGAAACTCAGATTTGCACTTCCTTTGTCGCGACCAAGAGATCGAGATAACCAATAACACAACTGCCTGGACCTCTTCATTTGCAATTGGAGAGAAAATAACAATTCCCCTAAAAAATGGTGAGGGTTCTTTTCAATGCGATGACCAGACGCTTGCTGCGTTAGAGAGCGAAGGTCGAGTGATTGCAAGATATATTGGCGAAAACCCCAATGGATCTCGAAATTTAATCGCAGGAATATCTAATGCACGAGGAAACGTTGTAGGCCTTATGCCACACCCAGAGCACGCTATTGACCCTTTAACAGGGCCTTCGGCACAAGGCCTTGGTTTTTTCACATCCATACTCAATGCGATGGTGAAGTAATGTCACTAGATACGGTTGCAGCGGCAAAGTTAACTCCAGAAAACAAGCAGCCATTTGCTGAACTTGGTTTAAAACCCGATGAGTATGCGCGCATTAAAGAGATTTTGGGTCGACGTCCTACCTCATCTGAACTCGCAATGTATTCGGTGATGTGGTCTGAACACTGTTCGTATAAATCATCAAAGGTGCATCTAAAGCAGTTTGGCGACAAGGCTCCTAAATCCGATGCTCTTCTAGTTGGCATTGGCGAAAATGCTGGTGTTGTCGATGTTGGTCAAGGGTATGCGGTAACTTTTAAGATTGAGTCTCATAATCACCCCTCCTTCGTCGAACCGTATCAAGGAGCGGCAACTGGAGTCGGTGGAATTGTTCGCGATATTTTAACCATGGGTGCGCGCCCAATTGCAGTTATGGATCCACTTCGTTTTGGTCCGGCCGATGCGCCAGATACACGCAGAGTCTTACCGGGAATAGTTGCAGGTGTCGGTGGGTATGGAAACTGCTTAGGGCTTCCCAATATCGGTGGTGAAGTTGTCTTTGATCAGACTTATGCGGGAAATCCATTAGTCAACGCACTTTGTGTTGGAGTCATGAAACATAGTGACATCAAGTTAGCTAAAGCCGCCGGTGCGGGTAATCTCGTGGTGCTATTTGGAGCTAAAACAGGTGGCGATGGAATCGGTGGCGTATCAGTTCTAGCCTCTGAAACATTTGGTGCGGGTGGATCGACCAAGCGTCCTAGTGTTCAGGTGGGAGATCCTTTTGTAGAAAAGATTTTGATCGAGTGTTCACTTGAAATCTTTGCAGAGGATTTAGTCGTTGGTATTCAGGACTTAGGTGGGGCAGGGTTATCGTGCGCTACAAGCGAACTCGCTTCAGGTGGTTCGGGGGGCATGAAAGTAGCGCTAGATAAGGTTCCGCTACGTGATCCATCACTTTCACCCGAAGAGATTTTGATGTCAGAGTCTCAAGAGCGTATGTGTGCCATTGTTGAACCAAATAAACTCCCACGCTTCTTAGAGATCTGCAAAAAATGGGATGTAACTGTCACTTCGATTGGCGAAGTAACTGATGGAGATCGATTAGAGATTACGTGGAACGGCGAGTTGATTGTCGATGTCCCACCTCGCACAGTTGCCCATGAAGGCCCTGTTTACAACCGACCTCTAGCTCAACCCGCATACATCGATGAAGTGAATTCGCAAGCAGTCAATGTTCCAATTCCTAGCAGTGCGGGCGAGATAAAAGCTGCAGTTTTAAAACTCGCTGGTGCGCCCAATTTGGCAGATAAATCCTGGGTCACATCTCAATATGACAAATATGTTCAAGGAAATACCATCCAGTCACAGCCCGATGATTCTGGAATGGTTCGTATCGATGAAAAGACACATTTAGGTGTTGCAATTTCAACAGATGCAAATGCAAACTGGTCCTATTTAAATCCCTATCAAGGAGCAAAGTTAGCTCTAGCCGAAGCTGCGCGAAATATCGCAACGGCAGGTGCACGCCCATTAGCAGTCACCAACTGCCTTAACTTTGGCTCACCTGAAGATCCAGGTGTTATGTGGCAGTTCGCAGAATCAGTTCGAGGTCTTGCCGACGGTTGTTTAGAGATGGGTCTGCCTGTCACTGGGGGCAATGTCTCTTTTTACAATCAAACTGGAAGTGTTGCCATATTACCGACACCCGTAATTGGTGTGCTTGGTGTAATTCAAGATGTACGAACTCGCATGCCTATGAGTTTTAAAACTGCAGACTTAGATCTCTATCTCTTAGGTGACACGTACGCCGACTTAGCTGGAAGCGAGTGGGCCTTTCTGCATGATCAGCGCACTGGTCAAAGTCCCAACGCCGATTTAGCCCGTGAAATGCGGCTTATTGAGCTTCTACTTGCCGGACATGAAACCAAGTTATTTAGCGCGGCGCATGATTTAAGCCAAGGCGGATTATCTGCCGGCTTAACTGAGATGGTTCTGCGATATTGCGTTGGTGCGACAATTACATTGAGCAACGTCGGTATTGATTTACTGAGTGAATCACCAGGTCGAGTAGTCGTTGCAATTGAACCTTATAAGTTTGAAGCCCTCCAAGAGCTAGGCTTAAAATTCTCAACGACCGTTTCGAAGATAGGAACTACGGGTGGGGAATCATTGATAATAAACGATTGTGTAATCTCACTCGATGAATTACGAAACGAGCACACCTCGACATTTCCGAGATTGTTTGGGTGAAATAAATGAGAGACCAACAAATCCTTAAAGCGGTAAAAGAAAGTTTAGAGATTCTTGTTACCAAAGCTCCGGGTAGAGCGATAGAGGTCCGAATCCCTCCGTATGCTGCCGTGCAGTGCGGTGATGGCCCAACCCATACGCGTGGTACTCCAGCAAATGTTATTGAAATGGACGCGACAACTTGGCTCGCACTTGCAAATGGTGAAGTTAATTGGAATGAAGCACTCGACAGTGGCGCAATTCATGCATCAGGTGTTCGTGCGGATTTGACTGAGTACTTACCACTTAGGATGCTCCCATGAGTCGACGTCCCGATGGTTTGTTAAACCATAATATTTTGGATGCCGACAAGGGACCACAAGATGCATGTGGTGTATTTGGAGTATGGGCACCAGGAGAAGAAGTAGCAAAGCTAGCTTTTTATGGTTTGTATGCACTTCAACACCGTGGACAAGAGTCAGCTGGAATCGCTACGAGTGATGGACATCGAATTCTTGTCTATAAGGATATGGGTCTAGTTTCACAGGTTTTTACTGAGAGCGATCTTGCAACTTTGCCTGGCGATCTTGCAATCGGTCACTGCCGTTACAGCACTACAGGCTCTAGTACCTGGGTCAATGCCCAACCCACATTGCGTCCAACTAAGTATGGAACACTGGCTTTAGCCCATAATGGCAACTTAACAAATACTGGCGAATTAGCCGAACTGGTACAAAAATTAGAGCCAACCACTGGCCGTGATCGTGGAGCTACAACTGATACTGAGATTATGACCGCTCTAATCTCGCTTCAAAATGAAAAAAACGTTGAGGCGAGTGCCATTGCAGTGCTGCCGCAGTTAGAAGGAGCTTTCTCTCTAGTATTTATGGATGAGCACACACTTTATGCTGCGCGTGATCGACATGGCGTGCGCCCGCTCGTATTAGGTAAGTTAGAAACTGGCTGGGTCGTTGCATCAGAGAGTGCTGGTTTAGATATCGTTGGTGCAGCTTTTGTTCGAGAAATCGAACCTGGCGAATTTATCGCAATCAATGAAAACGGTGTTCGCTCTCAACGTTGGGCTGTAGCCGAACCTAAGGGCTGCTTATTTGAGTATGTATACCTATCTCGCCCAGATACGACTATTGCTGGTCAAGGAATACATGCAACTCGTGTTGCGATTGGAGTGCGGTTAGCTAAAGAAGCTCCCGTTGAAGCCGATTTAGTCATTCCAGTCCCAGAGTCTGGAACACCAGCTGCAATTGGTTATGCAAAAGGGTCGGGCATTCCATTTGGAATTGGCTTAGTAAAGAACTCCTACGTTGGGCGAACTTTTATCCAACCCTCACAAACCATCCGTCAGCTAGGTATTAGATTAAAGTTGAATCCCTTACGAGAGATTATTGAAGGCAAGAGAATTGTCGTTGTTGATGATTCCATTGTGCGAGGAAACACGCAACGAGCAATCGTGAGAATGCTTCGAGAAGCAGGTGCACGAGAAATCCATGTTCGTATTTCATCACCTCCAGTTAAATGGCCATGCTTTTATGGAATCGACTTCGCAACGCGCGCAGAGTTGATAGCAAGCGGACTTGAGATTGAGGAGATTCGCCGCTCGATTGGTGCGGATTCCTTGGGGTATGTTTCGCTGGACGGGCTTATCGAATCAACGCATATTGAGGATGAAAAGCTCTGTTCTGCCTGTTTTACAGGGGTTTATCCGATTCGAATCCCTGCAGATATGTCAGAGGGCAAAATGCGACTTGAAATTACAGAAGCGCAAGGACAATAAATGGGTACATATAAAGATGCAGGTGTTGATATCGATGCTGGAGATCGCGCAGTAGAGCTTATGAAAGCTTCGATTGCAAAAGCATCACGACCAGAAGTAATGGGTGGCATCGGAGGTTTTGCCGGATTATTTGATGCAACAGCATTAAAGAGCATGAAGAAACCATTGCTCGCAACTTCAACTGATGGAGTCGGCACTAAAACTGAAATCGCTCGCGCAATGGGCAAGTACGACACCATTGGTGAAGATTTAGTCGCAATGGTCGTCGATGATTTAGTTGTCTGTGGAGCCGAACCTTTGTTTATGACTGACTACATTGCAGTGGGCAAAGTAATTCCAGAACGGATTGCAGAGATTGTTGCAGGAATTGCAAGGGGTTGTGAAAAAGCACATACAGCTTTAATCGGTGGCGAGACTGCTGAACATCCAGGGCTTCTTGATGATGATGAGTTTGATATTGCGGGGGCCGCAACAGGAGTTGTGGATGCAGGCAATCAATTAGGCGCAGAGCTTGTTAAAGATGGCGATATTTTAATTGCGATGCCATCGAGTGGTTTTCATGCAAATGGTTTTTCATTGGTTCGTCATATTATTAAGACTCACAAACTTTCACTTGATGCTCACGTCAGTGAGTATGGAAAGAGTTCGGGAGAAGTTTTCTTAACTCCAACTGAAATCTATGCCCTTGATTGCCTTGCATTGATCAAATCTATGCAAGGTGCGCTACGCGGCTTTTCGCACATTACTGGTGGTGGAATTGCAGAGAACACCGCACGCGTTATCCCCGGTCATCTCGTCGCGACCTATGATCGCTCAACATGGTCATTGCCGGTCGAGATGGAGTTCATGGCAAAAGTGGGTGGAGTTCCCCAGGTCGATATGGAGCGGACATGGAACGCTGGAATCGGCATGGTCGCCATCGTCTCCCCAGATTCAGCGGATTTAGCCCTAGCCTCTCTGGCAGCCCGTGGCATGAAGGCCTGGGTTTCTGGCAGCATTTCGGGCCGAACAGGCTCAGAACCACGCTCAACTTTGGTTGGCACGTACAGGGCGCGGTAACCTACGCCTCTGACGAATACTTACAGTAAGGGGGTCGCATTATGGGTCGCGGCCGAGCAAAAGCGAAACAGACAAAAGTCGCAAGAGATTTAAAGTACAACGCTCAAGACATGGATCTTGATCGTTTAGCAAAAGAGCTTCATGGCGAGGTCGATACATCAACGAATAAAGATGATGATGATCCCTTTGCCGAGGGCAACTACATCCCACGTGCGTGAGGCCAACACCTTACGTCGCATCACTTCGTATCTACGAACCACTCGCAGCATTTGAACCAGCCGATCGACTTCGCTGGCAAGCGATAGAAATAGATAGCGAAAGTTATATTCTTGAAGAGACACTCGCGCTTCGGCGTTTAGTGGTTCCGGAATCTCCAGCGGGGCGCCCTGATGGTGTTCACATTCTTGATATTGATGGATTGCGTTATGTCTCACCGTGGTCAACTGCAACTCGGTGCTGGGCAGCGCTGGATAATTTTAAAGACTCGCTTCCAAGTACGATCGTTCCATTCTTTATAACTCCTGCAATAGAAGATGTCATCACTTCTGGCGTGGATTTGCTCGAAGATAAAGTCCCTCACATTCTTAATGAGACATGGATTATTCCTCCACGCTGGTTTTTACTTTTCGAGCCACAAGAGCGCGTGCGTGGTGAAAATGGATTTGGTTTATTAACTCATGCACAAACCTCAATCTCTCAAGCAAAGTCACGCGCAGAGTCCGCGCATGAAACTGTTATCAGCGCATTTGGCGAGGGCCCGGTTGAGCAGGATCTTGCAAATCTTCTGGAATGGCTTTCAATGTTTCACCCTCAATCTCGCGTTGAACTCGATTATGGAGGGCTAGCAAGTTATCTCGATAAATCACTGCGAGAAAATGGCGAAGATGGCTTGTCTGCCGATACGTCGATAG
>WLOR01000033.1 GCA_009699165.1 Actinomycetota bacterium
GGATTACAGGGAACTTTTTCTATCTGGGAGTCTTCAGCAGCGCTCAAGGAGTTTGCATATCGAGGCCAAGCCCATAATCTTGCAATTGAAGCAACAAAAGTGCACCAGTGGTACTCCGAAGAGCTGTTTTCTCGTTTTGCAATCCTAGATATGCGTGGCTCGATTAATACCTGAGCCGACAAATAGGGCAGAATTGCAACATGTCAGTGCGCCATTACTCACCACGCAGAAATCGCCATAGGGGTATCTCAAGGCGTATGAACATCATGCTGGTCACTGTTCTCTCAATCGCGATTGGCCTTCAAATTATCTATCCA
Source organism: Actinomycetota bacterium (assembly GCA_009699165.1). GTDB lineage: Bacteria > Actinomycetota > Actinomycetes > Nanopelagicales > Nanopelagicaceae > Planktophila. The sequence goes on from WLOR01000033.1 coordinate 318, forward strand.
TTGGTCAATGGTGAGGCCTTAAGGTTAATTACAATTGCAATCGTCTACTGGGGCGCTGGAGCAATGCTGTTGCATGCACTGCTTGCATTTGGTGGTCGCTATGCCACCAGATATTTACTTCTTACTTTTTTCTTTGCACTCATTGTTGAACATATTGGAGTACTTACTTCCTGGCCTTTCGGAGAATACTCTTACTCCCCTGATTTAGGGTTTAGAGTTTTTTCAGTTCCATTAGTGGTTCCATTTGCTTGGATCATGATGGCTCATCCAGTGCTCATTGCAGCCAGAAGAGTCGCAGGCCATTGGATTTTTCTATACGGCGGAGTCGCCTTGACTGCATGGGATCTATTTCTTGACCCGCTTATGGTGTCATCTGGCCGATGGAGCTGGGTTGTAAAAGGAGCACATGTTCCGTTTCAACCTGAGATCCCACTTTCAAATACTTTTGGGTGGCTATTAACAGGCATGGGCTTAATCGGAATCTTGCATTTAGTTCTTCCGCGGGATCTGCGAAAAATCGGTGCATCCTATGCAGCAGTAGATGTGTACTTAGGCTGGATACTGTTTTCAGGAGTTGTCGGCAATCTATTCTTCTTTAGCCGCCCTGGCATAGCGATTTTCGCTGGCACAATCTTTGGCGCAGTACTTACGCCTTATCTCTTTACCCGTTGGCTCGGGCGCCCATAAAATATATGCGCTGGATAATTTTATTACCTGCCCTGCAATTGCTGCTCACCTCTATTAACGCCCTGACTATTCGCGTGCCAAATAAGGTAAGTGTTATTCAAGAAACTGTAAGCGTGTTAGTACCCCTGCGAAATGAAGCGCACAATGTATTCGCACTCATCGAATCCCTTAAGAATCAACGCTCTTTGAGCAACGTTGAGTACATTTTCTTAGATGATAACTCTGAGGATGAAAGCTTTGAACTTCTGATCCAATCTACTTCTGGACTAGCTAATTTTCACGTTATCAAAGGACTAGAACTTCCATCAGGTTGGATCGGAAAAACGTGGGCTCTGCAACAACTTCTTGAAGCATCAAGTGGTGAGATAATTGTTTCAATCGATGCAGATGTTCGAATTCAAAGTGATGCAATCAGCAGATCTATAACATTATTGAATGCCTCTGCCCTAGATTTCATCTCTCCCTACCCCCGCCAAATTGCCAAAACTTTGGGAGAACGTTTGATTCAACCACTCTTGCAGTGGTCTTGGATGTCTACGCTCATTCTGACACTTGCCGAGCGCACCTCATTTTCATCCATGGCAGTTGCCAATGGCCAGTTTTTCATAGTCCGTAGGCGAGCCTTAAAGGCAGCCAATGAATTTCGGGCAGTTAGTTCAGCAGTGCTAGATGATGTTTATTTGGCGCGTCAATTGATTTCCACTGGTTCGCGAGGTGTTGTAGTAAACGGTGGCGATATTGCAGAGTGCCGAATGTACTCGTCGTGGAGAGAGATTGAGGCAGGCTATGGCAAATCACTTCACTATGCATTTGGTTCCAAACTGGCAACGCTCTTTGTCGTTGCATTTCTATTTATCACCGGAATCGCTCCCCTTGTATTAGCGCTCATGGGTTCGATATGGGGTTGGATAGGTTTTCTCTTAAGCGTTCTTAGCCGAATGGTTAGCGCCATTAAATCTCGAGCCAATATCTTCGATGCGATATTTCACCCAGTTTCAATGGCCTTATTAATCTACTTAATTTTTTACTCCTATCTGATGCGTGGAGAGATCACATGGAAAGGGCGTCAGGTATGAAGATCGTAGTTATCGGCGCTGGAATGGGAGGGATGACTGCGGCGGGTAGGTTAGCTCGTTCCGGACATTCAGTAACAGTCTTTGAGGCAGCAGATACATTTGGTGGAAAACTGCAAACCGAATGGATTGGAAAATTTGCCTTTGACACGGGACCCTCACTATTGACTCTACCTGCGGTCTATAAGGACTTCTTTATTCGAACCGGCAAACCTTTAGGACTTCTCTGCGAAATCTTGCCAGTCGATCCTTCATTCGATTACCGATTTGCAGATGGCACAGGAGTTAAGTTTGCAAACCTTTCACGCTACAACACGCTTAAGGCAATCCGTGAGTCACTTGGTGAGAGTCAAGGCGAACAGTGGAATCAGATGATGAATCGCGCAGCTGCCATGTGGGATGCTTCTCGAGAGGCTTTTGTAGAGTCAGAGCTCACCTCTGTTTTATCTTTGCTCAAACGCAAAACTGTCATCCAAGACATTTTTACAATTTCTCCATGGAAAACTCTTAGAAGTTTTGCTAACAAAGAGTTGCCCGATCAACGCTTGCGCTACATACTCGATAGATATGCAACTTACAGCGGGTCCGATCCGCGTAAAGCTCCAGCGGTGTTAGCCACGATCGCTTATGTCGAAGAGGCCTTTGGTGCTTGGCACATTAAAGGTGGCATTGGAACTTTAGCAAAACTTGTTAATCAACGCTGCATCGACGTAGGTGTGAATTTTCAATACAACTCACGAGTATCTTCGATAGATATCGAAAAAGGCACTGCTAAGGCAGTCACATTGAGCGATGGAACCAAAGTTGAGGCTGACGTAGTTATAGCAAATGCAGATGCCTCCCTTGTCTATAACCACTTGATTACTGGTCAGAATCGAAAGCTTCGAAAAGTACGCAGAAACTTAGAGCAAGCCGAGCCTTCGGTTGCGGGATTTACTTTACTTTTGGGAGTTCGTAAAGATGAAGGCAACGAGCTAAGCCATCACACCATTTTGTTTCCCGAAGATTATGATGCCGAATTCAACGCAATCTTTAATGAGAAGAAGCCAGTTGAGAAACCAACAATCTATATCTGTGCACCCCGTGATAGCGCAATGGTGAAAGACCCAAATCTTGAAAGTTGGACAGTACTCGTTAACGCCCCATTCCACGGCCCTGGTGGCTTTGATTGGAGCGACGAGAGCTTCGCGCGAAATTATGCCAATAGCATTATCGATCAAATTCAAGCCCGCGGGATTTCGATTCGTGAGCGTCTTGAATCGTTAACAATTAGAACACCAGCAGATTTAGAACTCTCGGCACACGCACCAGGTGGTTCGATATATGGAACATCCAGCAACGGTGCACGGGCAGCATTCATGCGTGCAAAAAATCGCTCACCGATACGTAATTTGTACTGTGTTGGAGGATCAGCGCATCCCGGAGGTGGGCTTCCTTTAGTCGGTATGAGCGGTGAGATTGTTGCTAATGCAATTGGGAGCGAGCAAAACGCACGACTAAAGAAAAACTAATAATCTGAGCAATAAGAAATGCATAGGCAAGAATTTCAATCCCTGGTAGATCTAGTTGAAATAATATTAATGAGATAAAGAGAAAACTCGCGCGCATCGGGCGTTCAGTCGGGGTTACCACTCCGATATCAGAGACATTGAGCGAACTTAACTTTGCACGTGCATACTCTTGAAATGCGGCAATGCTCCATAATGTAATCGCAAGCCATGCTGGTATTCCAATTGCGTACAAGGCATAAAGCCAGAACGCCTCGCTTACCCGGTCTACCACCGAATCAAGAGTTGCTCCCCACGCGCTTTCTCGCCGTTGGAAAATCGCGACGCTACCATCTATGCCGTCACAAAAAAGAGAGACGACTAGAAAAAGAACTGCTAACCACGAGGTTGCCGTGAGTGCTGTTAAGGCGGCGCTGATAAGTCCAAAGAGCGTCAAAATATTCGGAGAGATTCTTAACAATGTTGCAATTAATCCAAAGCGATAAGAGATATTAAGCCACCATGCAACTGCGCCACTGATAGGCGCATCGCTATGCAAACTACTCCATTTTGCATAAAACTCTTCTTTAGTGAGCATGGTTTAGGTTTCCATATATCTCTTTGGTGGCGGTTGCGCTGTTCATAGTATAGAAGTGAAGGCTTGGTGCACCTGCGCTAAGAAGATCCTCACATAACTTTGTGGCCAGTTCAATTCCTAATGCATGAACGGCATCTGGATCATCGCCTATAGTTGAGAAAGCAGAAGAAACAGCAGGTGGGATAGGGGTTCCACCGAGTTCTGCCATGCGTTCTAGTTGTTTTACATTTGTAATCGGTAATATGCCGGGAATAATCGGCATTGTTGAGCCTCGCTTTTCAAGTGAGTACACGAGCTGCTCCCACTTACTCACCTCAAAAAAGAACTGCGTCGTTGCGAAACTTGCGCCAAGAAACTCTTTGCGCAGCAAGACATCTAAATCCTTCTTACTATCACCCTCTGAAGATGGATGGCCATCTGGAAAAGCTGCGACCCCAATATCAAAGCCGCCAAACTCATGAATGAGTTGAACAAGTTCGTCGGCGTGAGTGAATCCATCTGAGGTCGGAGTCCACGCAGCTCGAGGGCCGCCAGGTGGATCCCCTCGAAGTGCGAGAATCCCCCGAATTCCTGCGGCTCGATACATGTGCAGTATCGAAATCAACTCCTGGCGACTAGAGCCAACGCAGGTCAAGTGGGCAACAGTTGGAATCTTGCTTCGATGCGTAACCTCTTCTGTAACTCCGATGGTTCTATTTCTCGTTGAACCACCAGCGCCATAGGTCACAGATACAAACTCTGGTGCCATGGGTTTTAAGGCTTCTAGGGTCGCCCATAATCGAGCCTCTCCCTCGCTATCTTTTGGGGGGAAGAACTCCAATGAGTACGAAGTGCGGACTACCACTGTGTGAGGGTACCGTTAAGGAGTGAGTTCACAGGCCAAGGCAGCGCTGCAAGAGATTCGTGATGCCGTCGAGATTGAATTAGCTGATTTCCTTACTGCTCAATCTAATTATCTAACCTCTATCTCAAGTGATTTAGCACCCGTATCGCAAGCGCTCTCCTCATTTCTTCTCGATAGCGGAAAAAGACTCCGCCCTCTCTTTGCATACAGTGGATACTTAAGTGCTGGCGCTAAAGTTGAAGGACCAGTCATTAAGGCGATAGCCAGTCTAGAACTTCTGCAGGCGTGCGCCTTAATTCACGATGATTTAATGGATGGCTCAGATACACGAAGAGGCAAACCATCAATTCATCGCCACTTCGAATCTATGCATGTGCAGGACGAGCTCGAAGGTTTTGCACCAGCATATGGTTTAGCTGCAGCAGTTCTACTTGGCGATTTGGCGTTGGTTTGGTCCAATCAGATGTTGAACGTTGCTGGCCTTTCATCGCAACAGATTCACGATGTGCTTCCTATTCACGATGAGATGCGTACCGAACTCATGGCAGGGCAGTTTTTAGATATTCATGAACAGACTCAGAAAACAGTTGATCTAGATCGCTCTACTAAGATTGCACGATACAAATCTGGAAAATATACGATTGAGCGTCCATTGCACATTGGCGCAGCATTATCTGGCAAACATACTCCCGAACTTCTTTCAGTTTTATCGGCGTACGGTCTGCCCCTTGGAGAAGCGTTCCAATATCGTGATGATTTATTGGGAGTTTTTGGTGACCCAAGCGTGACAGGAAAGCCTGCTGGAGATGATTTACGAGAAGGCAAGCGCACTGTCTTAATTGCTTTAACTGATAAGGCATCGACACAATCAATGCGCGAAGAAAGCAAGAAATACTTTGGCGCACCAGACCTTGACTCTCGAGGCATTTCTATTTTGCAAGAGATGATCACTTCATCAGGGGCAAAAGAAAAAATGGAGTTCATGATAAATGAATTGACCGAACAAGCGCTAACGGCCGTAGAGAGCGAACTCATCGATGAGAGCGCTCACCCATTGCTCCTAGAGTTAGCCAAAATTGCAACAAAGAGGAGCACCTAATTGGTCGCACGAGTTAAAGGTCCAACTGACCATGTTGTAATTGTTGGAGCAGGCTTGGCCGGATTAAGTGCCGCCTTGCGATTAGCAGGAGCTGGTCGAAAAGTAACTGTTATCGAACGTGAGTTAGTTCCGGGTGGGCGAAATGGTTTACTCAATAAAGATGGCTACGCTTTTGATACCGGCCCTACTGTCTTAACGATGCCATCACTGATTCAAGATGCATTCAGTTGTGTCGGCGAAGATATGAAGGATTGGCTAGAACTTACGCCAGTCTCACCCTTGTATCGAGCGTTTTATGCCGATGGAACAGCGCTGGATGTTCATGCAAATACGCAGCACATGCAAGAAGAGATTGCCTCAAAGATAAGTCCACAAGAAGCAATCGGGTATGGGAAGTATGTCGATTTTGTAACGAAGTTATACAAGTACGAGATGAAGGATTTTATAGATCGAAATATCGATTCACCACTGAATTTGCTCACTCCCAACCTTGCTCGACTCATTGCAATCGGTGGATTTAGGCGATTAGCTCCAAAAGTTAATCAATTTATGAAAGACCCTCGACTTCAAAAAGTATATTCATTTCAAGCAATGTATGCAGGGGTGAGCCCCCAACAAGCTCTTGCAATCTATGCAGTAATCGCTTACATGGACTCAGTTAATGGCGTTTTCTTTCCTAAAGGTGGAATGCACGCTGTGCCACGCGCTTTGGCAGCTGCAGCAACTAAACATGGAGTTGAGTTTAAGTATGGGACTACAGTCTCTAAAGTTGAAGTCATCAACGGTCGAGCAAAGGCAGTAATTACCGAGGACGGCCAGCGAGTCGAGTGTGATGCAGTTATTTTAAATCCTGATTTGCCAGTTGCTTGGCGTGATTTATTAGGAAAGACTCCCCTTTCGGTAAAGCGCCTTAACTACTCTCCCTCCTGCGTCACCATGCTTGTAGGTTCATCAAAGAGCTTTGACTTTACTGCCCATCACAACATCCACTTTGGTGAATCCTGGGATGGAGTCTTTGACGAATTAATTACTCAAAAGAAGTTGATGAGCGATCCAAGTGTTTTAGTTACTGTTCCAACCCACGATGATCCAACTTTGGCTCCCCCGGGTAAGAACTCTTATTACATTCTTTTCCCAACTCCTAATTTAGATGCAGATATCGATTGGAAAACAAAGGCGAAGCCTTATCGAGATCACATGATTGAAGTCTTAGAAAAGCGTGGCTATACAGGTTTTGGTGAAGCTATTGAGACTGAGGTGTTAACTACGCCGCTCGACTGGCAAGCACAAGGGATGGAGCGAGGTGCTCCATTTGCAAGTGCTCATACATTTTTCCAGACAGGTCCATTTAGGCCACGCAATATGGCCGCTGGCATAGAAAATGTGGTCTTCGCGGGCTCTGGAACCCAACCAGGTGTTGGAGTTCCTATGGTTTTAATATCAGGAAGACTTGCTGCTGAGCGAATTGTTGGACCAGTTAAATAACATGGATGAACTTCAGGCTTCTTACGCCGAGTGTAAGCGATTGAATGCACTACATGGCAAGACTTATTACTTAGCAACATTGCTTTTGCCAAAGTCTAAACGTCCATATGTGCATGCACTTTATGGTTTCGCTCGCTATGCCGATGAGATCGTCGATGATTTAGCTTCAGAGCTAAGTGTTGACGAGAAAGCATTAGCTTTAAAGACATGGGGAGATAAAATCCTCGGTGATCTCAAATCGGGCTCCAGCAGCGACCACATTGGCCGTGCACTAATCGACACTGTTAACCGTTTCAAGATTCCGCATGAGTACTTTGAGGCGTTTTTACACTCAATGACTATGGATTTAACTATTCAAGAGTATGAAAGCTATGACGACCTCTTAGAGTACGTCTATGGCTCTGCCGCAGTAATTGGCCTTGAAATGGTGCCAGTCCTTGGTTTTAGTGATGTAGCAGCATTTGAGTCTGCAAAGAAATTAGGAATCGCCTTCCAGTTAGCTAACTTTATTCGCGATGTTGGCGAGGATTTAGATCGAGGGCGAATCTACCTGCCAATTCAAGAGTTAGCTGCATGCGGGGTCTCTCGCGAAATGTTAGAAGAGCGCGTACTGACTCCTCAAATCATTGAAGCACTAAAGTTCCAAATAGCGCGCGTACGAGCACTGCAGGCCGAAGCTGCTCCAGGTATTGCCTTGCTCGATGCCACCAGTCGCCCATGTATTGAGGCAGCCAGCTCTTTGTACTGTGGAATCGTCGATGAGGTAGAAAAGATTGGGTATGACATTTTTAATAAACGAGCAAAGACTTCAACTGCGCGAAGAATCCGTGTGACTAGCCTGGCTTTCTTAAAGCGGTTATCCGTATCCAATTAGATAAAACGCCAAGTACCAGAGCAAAACCAAAGAAGAGATCTTCGACTGGTGCTGATGCGATTCGAAACCCAATAATTGCATCTGGGTCATACATCACAATGTTTCTAGATGTAAGCCACCAGTTTGTAACTAACTGAAAAAAAATAATAATCGCATATGATGTCCAGAATACTTTACGCTTTACTAAATAGGTCTCTGCGATAAGAAGATCAAAGATCACTGCGCAAGCAGCGGCAAGAATTGCAAGCTGGGTGTATGTCATTTTTTAAACTTTCCAGTGTTTCTTAACGTTTCTAACGGCCTCTATTGTCATGATTGCCGCCAGCGGAACTACTACAAAGAATAAATACTCCTCTATGGGAATACACAACGGGCCGTAAAGTCCGAGAATCTGTGCTGAGTCAAAGTGCCAATGTCCATGTCGAATTGCATAGGCATCCCAAGCGATAAATAAGAGTGCCACTGGAGCTATCGACTGCATGGCGTGCCAGAATCTTCTAAGCACATTCACCTTTACGATGATTTCTAGCCAAAAAGAGCCAACTACCGTGAAGACAATCATCGCCATATAACCGAATTTCAACACGGGTTAACGCTACTCTACGAAGTACGGGAGCCGCTAAAGGCTGAGAGGGTCTGAAATTCAGACCGACCGTTAGACCAATCCGGTAATGCGGATTTGGAAGGGGTTTTATTGTGTCGAGAATTTTGTTCACTGCGTGGGGTTACGACGTATCGCTCTTAGAGTTTTTTGCCTCGATCGTTTCTTTTATAGGTGTCTGGCTTGGGACGACGGGCAAAAGGATTACGTGGCCCTGGTGGGCTGCAAGTAGCGCCCTGTACATGATCTTCTTTTATCAAGCCAATCTCTTCGCAAGTGCCGCACTGCAGATAGTTTTTATCGTCGCAGCGTATTGGGGTTGGCGTGATTGGGCTCCCACTGGGGCCAATCCTGAAAGACTTTCTATTCGTAGCCAAGGCATGTGGGCGATTGCGACCTTAGTTTCGGTTTCGCTATTAACGCCAGTTTTGGCTCACCTTGGCGCAGCTGCAACTTGGTCGGATGCGTTCTTACTTATTGCAAGTTTAGTCGCGCAGATTTTGATGGTTTATGAAAAAATAGAGTCATGGATTTTGTGGTTAATCGTTGATGCAGCAGGAACTATTCAATACGCAGTACTGGGATATTGGTTTACGGCAGTTCTGTATTTCTTGTTCACTTTAATTGCAATTCTTGGATGGAAGCGCTGGAATGACACTTATAGCCATTGATGGTCCTGCAGGTGCAGGTAAAACAACGTTAGCTGCAAAAATGATGACAGAGCTTGCACTATACAACTCAATCAATCTCATACATATGGATGATCTTTATTCGGGTTGGAGTAATCCCCTCAATGAAGATTTATCACTAACGTTGTCTAGGATTGTTGAGGCATTTGCCTCTCAAAAAGAGTTCACAGTTTCAATATTTAATTGGAGTACAAATGCTTTCGACTCTTCACTGACTTTTGAGCCATCAGAGATACTGATTATCGAAGGTGTGGGCGCTGGACAAAAAACCGTGCGAGATGCAGGCGCTATTCTTTACTGGCTAGATGTAGAGCCTGAAATTGGCCTTGCTCGAGTCCTTAACCGTGATGGCTTTGATATTCAAACACAGATGCGCCAGTGGCAAGTTGATCAAGATGAGCACTTTGAACGTGACGCAACTCGCACCTTTGCCAATCACATTCTTACTTCATAGCTCAATTGGGCGCGCCCCGAGCCTTTCTTTAACCTCGAATCCATAAAATGCACGGTATGTCAGACCTATCTGGAGAGCTCATTGATAACCGCTATCAATTGATACGACAGGTCGCCAATGGTGGAATGGCTTCAATCTATGAGGCGATAGATACGCGCCTGGACCGCAAAGTAGCAGTCAAAATTATGCATGCTCATCTGGCCCAAGATGAGGCTTTCGTAAATCGATTTATTCGTGAGGCTAAAGCCGCGGCCGCACTTTCTCATCCAAATATCGTTGCCGTGCAGGATCAAGGCTGGAATCAAAATGGCGTACCTGCGGTTTTCATAGTTATGGAGTTAATAGAGGGAAGCACATTGAGGGAGTATCTCAATGAACGTGGACGTTTTGAAATAAAAGATGCAATAAATTACCTCACTCCGATTTTAAGTGCTCTATCTGCTGCGCATGCACTTGGAATTGTGCACCGCGACATTAAGCCGGAAAATATTCTTGTATCGCAAGAAGGGCGTATTAAAATCGCGGACTTTGGGTTGGCTCGTGGTGAGCTGATTGGCTCAACCATGACAGCTGAATCAAGCGTCATTTTAGGCTCAGTCTCATATCTTTCACCCGAGCAAGTCCAACGGGGCATCGCCGATGCGCGTAGCGATGTTTATGCAGTTGGAATAGTTGCATTTGAAATGTTAACGGGTGAAAAACCATTTATAGGTGACACCCCAATACAAATTGCCTACATGCATGTAAATCAAGATATCCCAAAGCTCAGCACTAAACGTAGAGATATGCCAGATTCCCTCGATGAACTCATTGGTCGTGCCACTAATCGCGACCCTGATGTTAGACCTCGTAATGCTGGAGAGTTTTTAGCTGCCCTTGAAGCTATTGCCATTGATTTAGATCCTAAAAAGAATCAACTGAGTTTAAATCTGGACTTGCCTGTTGAACCAATCCGAGAAAAACCACGACACAAGACAAAGCCAGAAACAATCCAAGCTCCGCCGGCTCAGATTCAAGAGGTCACAACAGAGGTTAAGCCTAGAAATGATAAAAAACGTCGGGCCAGTAAGCGAGTACGCCGTAACCGTAAAACCGCACTTTTTCTGGCCGTTTTACTAGGAATCGCTGGCTGGTACACACTCGTTGGACCAGGCTCACGCATTGTCGTGCCCTCGACTGTAGGAGGAACATACGCGCAGGCTCTCACAGCGCTAACTCCACTGGGAATTTCTAACATTAAAGTTGAAAAGCAATTTAGCGAAGATATCTCGCTAGGTGTAATTATTGAATCTGACCCACCTGGGGGTGGGCGTATTGATCCAACAGGAAAAGTAACTTTGATTATCTCAAAGGGGCCAGAGCGTTACATTTTTCCAAATCTAGTTGGCTTAACTCCAACTGCCGCCGCTGCAGTTATAACTAAAAGTCCTTTGACTGTTGGGACAACAACGCAGATTTATAGCACTACTATTCCAAAGGGTTTTGTGATTTCATCAGATCCAGCCTCCGGTACAAAAGTAAAGAGAAATACACAAATTAATTTAGTCGTGAGCAAAGGCGTTGAGACAATTCCACTTTTATCATATATCGGTAAAAGTGGAGAGCAAGGGCTCAATGAATTAACTGACGCAGGTTTTAATGTGGTGAGCAGCTATGTATTTAGCGAAAGCGTTCTAGCAGGTGCAGTTGTGTCTCAGCAACCAGATGGAAAAATCGATGCACCAAAAAATGCAACCGTGACCTTAGTAATTTCTAAGGGGTCACAATATGTATTTATACCAAATGTCTTTTCACTCGACGAAGTTGCCGCCGTCAAAGCCCTTAGAGATTTAGATCTAAAAGTCACAGTTAAGAAACTCGGGGCTAAGAAGCTCAAGAAGACAACAAATATCTCTCCCAAGGTGGGAAGTAAAGTTAAACGTGGCAGTACGGTCACAATTACCGTAGGGTAGGACGATGCCTAAGCCACGTTCGCGAATCGGTGCCCATACTCCAACTACTGGAGGTATGGCCAAGCGCTCAATTGAATATGCGCAGACCACCGGCGCTGAAGTCATCCAAGTCTTTGCATCAAGTCCTCGCATGTGGGCGATGCCAGCTGCAAAGCCTGATCTTGATGAGGCCTTCAAGCTCAAAGCCGCGCAGTTGGACATCGAAACATATGTCCATGCGCCTTTTCTTATCAATCTGGGCTCTCCTACTGAAGCCACTTACCTCAACTCGCTTGCCTCAACAAAGTATTCACTTCAACGCGGTACTGATATCGGTGCACTAGGCGTCGTTATTCATACAGGCTCTGCTGTTGATGTTAACCACGTCGAGCAGGCCTGGAAGCAGATCCATGAAGGCATGATGCCCATTCTTAATGCACTTGGCGATGATGCGCCTTTTCTCTTACTGGAACCAACGGCCGGTCAGGGTCAATCACTTGTAAAAAAACTAGATGATCTAGAGAACTATTTAAAAGCGCTTGAATACCATCCTAAAGTTGGAATCTGTCTAGATACCTGCCACGTTTTTGCCGCTGGTCATGACATCGCGGTCAAGGGTGGAATGGGTAAGACTCTAGATTTACTTGTTGAGATTGCTGGCAAGGAGCGCTTTAAGTTAATCCATGCAAATGACTCCATGGATGTCTGCGGTGCCTTAAAAGATAGACATCAAAATATCGGTGATGGACATATCGGAACACAACCATTTGCCGAGTTGCTCGCACATCCAGCTGCCTCTGGCGTTCCACTGGTTTTAGAGACCCCCGGTATGGAGGAAAAGCACACAGTTGAGGTAGCTTTATTGAAAGCACTTCGCGATAAGAAATGACAAACACTAAACATTTATTAAGAATGCGACTTGCTCCTTGGGCGCTTTTGTCGGTTGCTATGGCGTGGGGTTGGGCCTTCGTAATCATGAAGGATGCAATAGAGCGTCAAAGCGTCAATAACTTTCTCTTTACTAGATTTACTTTAGCCGTCGTTGTGATGGTTTTAATTCGCCCCCAAGTTTTAAGGTTGTTGAAGCCAGAGTTAGTTATTCGCGCTGGAATGGCTGGAATTTTTCTCGGTTTTGGATATATTTTTCAAACCCTGGGTCTAGCAAGAACTGGTGCAGCCATTACAGGTTTTGTTACAGGTCTCTATATTGTCTTAACGCCTCTCTTTGCTTGGGCGCTACTCAAGGAGAAAATTACAAGATTTACTTGGAGCTGTATTGCACTGGCAACAATTGGTCTGGCGCTTTTGTCGATACATGGATTCTCAATAGGGATTGGTGAGTTGTTAGTATTCATCAGTGCCATCTTTTATGCACTACATATTATTGCCTTAAGCCGGTGGAGTTCCGGGCGTGATGCCTACGCAATGACAATAGTTCAGTTAGCAATGTGTGCACTCTTATCCGGCATCGCTTCGATTCCCAATGGCTACTCCCCTCCTCCTGATGCGGGAGTCTGGGGTGTAGTAGTTTTCACAGCCGTCTTTGCAACCGCCGTGGCTTTTATCATTCAAACTTGGGCACAAGCGCACATGA
>WLOR01000034.1 GCA_009699165.1 Actinomycetota bacterium
ATTCCAGCATCAGTTCTTGCTGGAGCACTTCATCAAGCAAAGGAAGCTCGTCTGGCAATTCTTGATGTAATGAATGAAGCAATCGATGGCCCGGATGAAATGAGTCCATTTGCTCCACGCATTATCTCTGTCAAGATTCCAGTGGATCAGATCGGTGCAGTAATCGGACCTAAGGGCAAGATTATTAACCAGATCCAAGATGAGACTGGTGCAGATATCTCTATCGAAGACGATGGCACTATCTACATCGGTGCAGTTGATGGCCCATCGGCCGAAGCTGCTCGCGCGCAGATCAATGCAATTGCTAACCCACAGATGCCAGAAGTAGGCGAGCGTTACTTAGGTACCGTCGTCAAGCTTGCTGCATTTGGTGCTTTCATCTCATTGATGCCAGGTAAAGATGGCCTTCTTCATGTATCCCAGATTCGCAAGATGCATGGTGGAAAGCGCATTGAAAACTTAGAAGAGGTCATGAAGGTTGGCGACAAGATTCAAGTGGAAATCGGCGAGATTGATCCAAAGGGCAAGCTATCTTTGGTTCCAGTTCTTGAAGATGGAACAACTGGTTCAGCCGAATAAATGAGCCTACGTCGCTCAGTTTTACCTAGCGGTCTGCGTATCGTTACTGAAGAAGTCTCTTCGGTACGCAGCGCCGCGATTGGTATCTGGGTCAATGTAGGTTCTAGGGACGAGACCCCGGCAGTTGCTGGGGCTTCGCACTTTCTGGAGCATTTACTCTTTAAAGGTACTTCGCGCCGAAGCGCGTTAGAGATTTCATCCTCCATCGAATCTGTCGGTGGCGAGATGAACGCCTTCACATCCAAGGAGTACACCTGCTTTTACGCTCGTGTCATCGACACTGATTTACCCATGGCGATCGATGTTATATCCGATTTAATTACTTCATCGATAGTTAGCGCACTCGATGTCGATGCCGAACGCAAAGTTGTTTTAGAGGAAATCGCAATGCGCGATGATGATCCCAGTGACTTAGTTCATGACTTATATGCCGAAACTTATTACGGTGACACTCAACTTGGTCGTCCAATATTGGGAACAATCGATTCAATCAACAACATGTCGCGTACAAGCGTTTTTAACTACTATAAAAAGCGTTACTTACCTCAAGATTTAGTAGTTGCGGTGGCTGGCAATATCAAGCATAAAAAAGTTGTCGAGATGGTGCAGAAAGCTCTTTCAGCAGATGGTTTTCTAGATGTACGCGCAGTGCCTGTGATTCGCCCAAATGCGCCAGTTAAAAAAGCGGTTCAAAAATCTGTCGGGTTAATTTCACGCACCACCGAGCAGGCACATATGTTTTATGGCATGGAGGGCGTTGCCCGTCATGATGATCGACGTTTTGCCATGGGAATCTTGGCTTCGGCCCTTGGTGGCGGAATGTCATCACGGTTATTTCAAGAGATTCGAGAAAAACGTGGACTTGCATACTCTGTTTATGCCTACGCCCAACAGTTTGCAGGTAGTGGACAAATTGGTTTTTATGCAGGATGCAAACCCGATAAAGCCGTTGAGGTTCTAGATATTATCCGTGAAGTTTTAGCCGATGTGGCAGATAACGGGATGAGCCATGAAGAGATAGAGCGTGCAAAAGGCGCAGTCCGTGGTTCACTTGTCTTGAGCCAGGAGGACACTGGTTCACGCATGAGCCGCATAGGAAAGAATGAGATTGTCTACGGCCATGTGATGGGCTTTGACGATATTTTGAAGGCTGTCTCAAATGTCAACGGGCAAGACATCCGAGAAATCGCCAACGCTTATCTGACTAAAACGCCTACGCTTGCACTTGTCGGACCATTTAAAAGCACCGCTAAGTTTGAGAAGGTATTGAAATGATAAACGTTGCAGTATTAGGCGCCAAGGGGCGCATGGGCGCCGAAGTTGTCAAAGCCGTTGAGTCAGAGCCAGGAATGTCTCTGATCGCCGCATTAGATTTAGGTGACTCCCTCGATCAACTAGTTGGTTCAGGTACTCATGTAGTTGTCGATTTCACAACCCCAGATTCAGTGATGTCGAACTTAGTTTTCTTAATAAATAATGGAATCAATGTGGTTGTTGGCACTACAGGTTTTGATGATGAGCGACTTGCGAGCGTAGATGCTCTATGCAAGCAAAATCCATCAGTTGGAGTTTTAATCGCTCCTAACTTTGCTATCGGTGCAGTACTCATGATGGAGTTTGCAACTAAAGCAGCACGCTACTTTGAATCAGCTGAAATCATCGAGCTTCATCACCCAGACAAGGTCGATGCACCAAGTGGCACTGCTGCACGCACTGCAGAGTTAATGAGTCAGGCACGAAAAGCTGCCGGGTTAGGCGCAATGCCAGATGCAACTAAAACGGCGCTCGATGGTGCTCGCGGATCAATCGTGGGCGATATACCCGTTCACTCTGTTCGAGCTCGAGGATTAGTCGCACACCAAGAGGTTATTTTTGGTGGCCTTGGTGAGACGTTAACTATTCGCCATGATTCAATTGACCGTGCTGGATTTATGCCAGGGGTTTTATTAGGAGTCCGTAAAGTCATAACCACGCCGGGGCTTACTCATGGCCTTGATAAGTTCATGTAAGGAGAGAAGACATGTCAGATAACCAGATCACGATGTATAGCGCCGATTGGTGTGGCGATTGCCGTCGCTCGAAGCGTTTAATGGATGAGTTGAGCGTGGCCTACACAATCATTGATGTCGAGAACGACACATCTGCGGCCGATAAAGTTAAAGAGATCAATGGCGGCGCGCAGTCAATTCCCGTGATTGTTTTTAGCGATGGCACTCACCTAACTGAGCCATCAGATAAGGATTTAAAGGCCAAACTAACCTCATTGGGAATCATCTAAAAGAAATCAGGCAAGTTTTATGGTCGAACAAGAGGCACATCCGAACCGTTGGAAGGCAATGCCTTTCATCGCACTTGCAGTCTCACTGATCATTATGGATGCAACGGTAGTTAACGTCGCACTGCCAGTAATTATTGGCGATCTCTCTTTATCTGCTTCAGATGCCGAATGGATTAACTCGATTTATTCTCTGGTCTTTGCCGCCCTTTTAATCACACTTGGAAGAGTCGGCGATTTACATGGCAGACGTCGACTTTTGCTCATCGGTATTGCAGTTTTTGGAGTCGCAAGTGTGATGGCTAGTGCATCTAGTAGTGGTGCAACGTTAATCACAGCTCGATTACTACAAGGAGTTGGTGGCGCAATGGTCTTACCTGCCACTTTGTCTACCGTAAATGCGCTATTTAAAGGTAAAGAGCGGGGGATTGCCTTTGCAATCTGGGGATCAACAATCGGTGGGATGGCCGCTGTTGGTCCGGTAGTTGGTGGGTGGCTCACAACTGTTTCATCATGGCATTGGGCATTTCTTATTAACATTCCTATCGTGGCCATAGTGTTAGTCGGCGTTTTAATTTTTGTACCTGAAACAAAGGATGACCATGTTCAAAAAGGAAGCGACTTCGCTGGAATCACACTATCAATTATTGGCTTGAGCCTTATTGTCTTTGGTTTAATCGAAGGCATTCGCTTTGGTTGGTGGAAATCGCAGGAAGTGTTTACAGTTGCAGGCGTCTCGTGGAGTTTTACAGTTTCCCCAGTCGTTGTGGCCTTTGTTCTTGGACTCGCCGCATTAGCAATATTCGTACGCGTTGAAAGTTCACGATCACTTCGCGGTGCGCCGATACTTCTTGATTTGAATCTTTTGAAGATTAAATCTTTTCGCTATGGAAGCATCGCAGCACTCGTAGTCGCACTCGGTGAGTTTGGAATGCTTTTTTCTCTCCCACTATTTTTACAGGGCGGGCTTGGCTTTACTGCACTCCATACAGGCGTATTAATCCTTGCATTAGCTATGGGCACTTTTTTAATCTCCGGTGGAACACCACAGCTTTCAGCCAGAATGGGAGGTCGCGCAGTGGTGCGCCTTGGTCTTGGACTTGAAGCGATCGCGATATTGGGATTGAGCTTTTCATTCTCCTTGAGCGTTTCAAGTTTTGTAATCGCCGCTTGGTTATTCCTCTATGGCGCAGGTGTTGGTTTAGCAACTGCTCAGCTAACGAGTGTCATTTTGGCCGATGTGCCTGTTGCGCAAAGCGGTCAAGCATCTGGTCTGCAGAGCACTTTTCGTCAGTTGGGTTCATCTCTTGGCGTGGCTCTACTAGGCGCACTTTTCTTTACAACTCTTGGATCGACTCGCATTCAGGGGGCCGACATCGATGGCCTACTAAGCGCCGTTAAGACCACAACGCTGGTGGCGGCTTTGGTTATCGGTATCGGACTTCTTGCAACTATTGCTCTTCCTGCACAAAAAAATCACAGCCAGTTATAAATCGCCGCCGATGTTGCCGCTGCCGATAGAACAACTACAGGAAACGGTGCTTTAAGAAAAAGGGCGATGATTGCAACGCTTAATCCAGCTAAGCGGTGATCAATCATCACTTTGCTCTGTGAAGTGAAAGTTTGCACTGCTACGAGTGCGCTCAGTAACGCAATCGGTATTAATGCATTGACACGTTGAAGTTTTGGGTTTTCTAACCAGTGCTGTGGCATTGAATGTCCAGAGAACTTGAGCGCAAATGCAATAACACTCGTTCCGATAGTTGCAATCCAGAAAGCGTTCATCGACGTAATCCAAATGCGATAGCAATGAATGCCGTTGCGATAATCGGAAGACCTGCTGGAAGTACAGGTGTCATTGCAATTGCAAAGGCCACCGAAACGACTGCAAGTACGCGATCTGCATGTGAAACTAACCGTGGCCAGACTAAGCCCAGAAAAGCTGCAGGAACAGCTGAATCAAGTCCCCAAGCTCGCGCATCTCCCATAGCTTGTGCGCCTAATGCACCAGCAAGCGTGAATAGATTCCAAAAGAGAAAAACTCCTGCTCCGGTCAGCCAAAAACCATGCCTGCCCGCTTCTGGGCTTCGAGCCTCTGCACCCAAAGAGACCGCCGTGGATTCATCGATAGTAATTTGGGCTGCAACAATTCGTTTTAGCCCCGAAACTTTTAATCGCGGCGCCATGATTACACCGTATAAACCATTTCTCACACCGAGCAGAGATGCCGTTGCGATTGCGCTGATCGCCGAACCGCCTGCACCGATAACTCCAACAACTGCAAACTGAGAGGCGCCGGAAAAAGTCAGAAGAGATAAAAGGCAGCTCTGCACCACAGTGAAGCCATTGGCGACGGCAGATGCACCAAAGGCAACGCCATAGGCCCCAACTGTTAGGGAGACGCTTAGCGAGTCACGAGCTGTGACGGAGTCGATTCTGGACACGCGGACAGTCTGCCGTAGAAATCCAAAGCCACCAAGGCGAGCGGGGATAGGGTCACGCTATGGCTGAAGAGATTATTTTCCGAGATGATGTAACCGTAGAACTTGTTAAATCTAGCGCCAGTGATGCAGACGTTATCTGGGCAGCACGGGTTTCAACTGCGGGTGAGCAGTCGATGGATGAGATAGGTGAGGATCCAGCTCGTTCGGCCGGTCTGATTAACTACTTGGCTAGAGAGCGCCATGGATCTCCATTTGAACACACGTCGATGACGTTTTTTGTATCAGCTCCAATATTTGTATTCCGCGAATTTATGCGCCACAGGATCGCATCGTATAACGAAGAAAGCGGACGTTATCGCGAGTTAAAACCTGTCTTTTATATTCCATCCAAGTCACGCAAACTTCTGCAAGTTGGCAAAACAGGGGCGTACACATTTGAAGATGGAACTCAGGAGCAGTTTGAACTTTCTATAAATGCGATGAAGGCGGCATATATCGTTGCCTACGATAGTTATCAAAAAATGTTGGATGCTGGAATCGCCCGCGAAGTAGCTCGGGTGGTTTTGCCAGTTGCAACTTACTCATCAATGTATGTGACGATGAATGCCCGCGCATTAATGAACTTTTTATCGCTACGCACTTCCCGCGAAGGTTCTCACTTTCCAAGCTATCCGCAGCGGGAAATAGAGATGGTGGCCGAGAAAATGGAGGCAGAATTCGCAAAATTAATGCCTTTAACGTACGGCGCATTTGAAAAATCTGGACGTATCGCGCCTTAAAACGAGTAGAGTTAGGCTCATGAGTACGCCTGCACCTTTCGGTCGAATGTTGACCGCGATGGTCACTCCCTTCACAAAAGATGGAAGCATCGATTGGAATGGCGTAGAAACTATCGCAGATCACCTAGTTAAAAACGGTCATGATGGAATTGTCGTTAACGGCACAACTGGCGAAGCTCCAACGACTAAGTCTTCGGAAAAAGAAGAGATCATTAGAGTAGTTAAAAAAGTAGTAGGTCCAAATATAAAAGTTGTTTCAGGCGCAGGTGATAACGAGACCGATTATTCAATCAATCAAGCAAAACGTTCAGAGGCAGCAGGCGCTGATGGTATTTTGGTAGTTACTCCTTACTACAACAAACCTCCGCAAGCTGGAATTAAGGCACATTTCTTAGCAATGGCAAATGCAACTGGACTTCCTATGATGCTCTACGACATTCCCGGTCGCACAGGAGTTGAGATTGAGTCAGATACCATCGTGGATTTATTCGAACATCCATCCATTGTTGCGCTCAAAGATGCCAAGGGAAATGTTGCGGCGACCTCTTGGGTAATTAAGCGATGTGGAATCCCTGTCTACTCTGGCGATGATATTTTGAACTTGCCACTTCTTTCAGTTGGAGCAGTCGGATTCGTATCTGTTTGTGGCCACACAGTTGGTAGCGATCTCAAAGCAATGCTCAACGCGTGGTTTGATGGAAATAGTTCTAGAGCACTTGAGATCCATCAAAAACTCTTGCCAGTATTCACTGGAACATTCCGCACTCAAGGTGCCATTATGACCAAGGCCGCGTTAACGTTGATGGGTCTTCCAGGTGGTCACACTCGTCTTCCATTAGTCGATGCAACCGATGCACAGATTGCGCAGCTGCGCGAAGATCTGCGTGCCGGTGGCGTTGCGCTTTAACTAATGAATCATCCACATCCCGAATTAGGTCTTCCCACCACTTTAGTAAGTGGGGGATTGCGCATTGTTGCACTCGGCGGCCTGGCAGAAATTGGTCGCAACATGAGCGTCTTTGAAACTAAAGGCAAGTTGTTAATCGTTGACTGCGGAGTTCTCTTTCCTGAAGACTCACAGCCTGGAATCGATTTAATCCTGCCTGATTTTTCATACATCCGAGATCGCTTAGATGATGTAGTGGGTTTATTTCTAACACATGGGCACGAGGACCACATTGGCGCAGTCCCATATCTATTGCGAGAACGCGGGGATATTGCGATTTACGGCTCGGCGCTGACACTGGCGCTGATTACGGCAAAGCTCAAGGAGCATCGCATTACTCCACTTACACGAGAAGTTCGTGAAGGAGGCCATGAAGATGTTGGCCCATTCGAACTCGAATTCGTGGCGGTTAACCATTCGATTCCAGATGCACTGGCCGTCGTTATAAATACAGATGCTGGCCGCGTTTTACACACTGGCGATTTTAAAATGGATCAACTCCCATTAGATGGTCGTATCACTGACTTGCGAACATTTGCTCGCCTCGGCGAAGAGGGTGTCGATATATTCATGGTCGACTCAACAAACGCCGATGTCCCAGGCTTTACTCCTTCAGAGCGTGAAATTATGCCGGCACTCAACCGAGTAATCGCTTCAACTAAGCGCCGGGTAATCGTTGCCTCATTTTCATCGCATGTACATAGGGTGCAACAGGTAATCGATATTGCCGCAACGCATGGTCGCAAAGTCGTCTTTATCGGTCGCTCAATGGTGCGCAATATGAAGATTGCACAAGATATGGGTTACTTAACTGTTCCAGTGGGTGTCTTAATTGACGTCAAAGAGCTCGACTCTTATGACGACAATGTGGTTTTAATCTGTACCGGCTCTCAGGGTGAACCGATGGCAGCGCTAGCCCGAATGGCTAATGGCGACCATCAGATTCGAGTAGGCGATGGAGATACCGTCATCTTGGCGTCATCGCTTATCCCGGGTAATGAAAACTCAGTTTTTAGAATTATTAATGAGCTAACTCGCTTTGGTGCCAAAGTTGTCCATAAAGCAAATGCAATGGTGCATGTATCTGGCCATGCTGCAGCGGGAGAGCTTTTGTACTGCTACAACATCGTCAAAGCAAAGTACGTCATGCCAGTACATGGCGAATGGCGTCACCTAAAGGCAAATGCAGAGCTTGCAATCTCTGCTGGCATGCCACGATCAAATGCACTTATAATCGAAAATGGAGTAGTTGTTGATTTAGTAGATCATGAAGCTTCCGTTGTCGGGGCTGTTCCTTGTGGATTTGTTTATGTAGATGGGCAAAGCATCGGAGATATCACTGAGGCCTCACTCAAGGATAGAAGAATATTGGGAGAAGAAGGTTTTATCTCCGTCGTCGTTGTCATAGATTCGCAAAGTGGTAAAATTGTTGCTGGGCCAGATATTCATGCCCGCGGCTTTAATGAGGATATGGCGTTATTTGATGATGTTAAATTAAAAATTGAAAAGGCGTTAGCTGCTGCAGTGGTCGATGGCATCAATGGAACGCATCAGTTATCTCAGATTGTTCGAAAGACGGTCGGAGGATGGGTCGGCGGCGAGCATCGCAGAAAGCCAATGATCATTCCAGTTGTTATAGAGGTCTAAGCGTTATTGACCTTTGGATGCGGCGAGCCTAGCCCCGCCAAAATTGCACAACCTTTAAGATAGCCCGTGTGGCTAAACGAAAGAAAACCCAGAGTAAGACCGGCGCAGTAAGTAGCGCACTTGGTCGCGGGATAGCTGGTGTTTGGCGATTTATTGCAAAAACACTAGGAGCTAGCGTTAGATTTCTTGCCCGAGGTGCCAAAGATTTAGATCCGGCACATCAACGAGATGGTGTGGCATTTTTAATCTTAATTCTTGCGCTCATCGCAACTGCCGGCACATGGTTTCATGCCGATAATTTCTTGAGCCGAGCGGTTTATTCATTTATATACGGCGGCTTTGGGCGAATTGGAATAGTTGCACCATTGGTACTGATTTACTTTGCATTTAAATTATTTAGAACCCCCGAGGATAAAAAAGCAATAGGACGAATCATCGTTGGAACGATTGCCCTACTGCTTTCATCTACAGGCCTTGCGCATCTACTCAACGGCTCACTAGGCACAGGTGCAACGGCGATGCGTCACGGCGGCGGTTGGGTTGGGTATGCAGTGACAACGCCTCTAGTAGCGGCGATGACTTCAGTTCTTGCCTATCCAGTACTCGTTATTCTCTTTATTTTCGGTTTGTTGGTAGTTACTGCAACCTCTGTGAGCGAACTCTTTGAACGAATTAGCACGACGTCGGCATGGCTGTGGTCAAAGCGCCCAGAGCGATTAGAAAAAGCCGTGGATTTTGAAGTAACCGATACTCCACCTTTTGAGACTCCCGTGGTTGCGGCTTGGAATGAGCCAGAGGTCGAAGAGGACGAAGAGGACGAAGAGTTAGATGAAGAGTCCTTTGACGAAGAATTTACCGTACCTGTTCCAGTATCACCGATGGTGACGGCGACAAATAAACATCCAGAGCAGTTATTACTCACCGCGGACTCTACATATGAGTTACCTCCAGCAGATTTATTGCGTACAGGTCCTGCAGCAAAAGCCAAGAGCAAAGCAAACGAAACCGTTGTAGCTGCATTGACCGAAGTATTTCTTCAATTTGAAATCGATGCGCAAGTCACTGGCTTTATGCGAGGACCCACAGTTACTCGATACGAAGTTGAACTTGGCAATGCAGTTAAGGTCGAACGCATCACTGCTCTTGCTAAAAATATTTCCTATGCAGTAGCAAGCGGAGATGTACGTATTCTCTCGCCGATTCCGGGTAAATCTGCAGTTGGTATTGAGATCCCTAATGCAGACCGTGAAATTGTCGCTTTGGGAGATGTTTTACGCTCATCTGTTGCCGGCCAAGACCACCACCCAATGTTGGTAGCGCTCGGCAAAGATGTCGAAGGTAACTTCATCTGTGCGAACTTGGCAAAGATGCCACACCTTCTTGTGGCAGGTGCAACAGGTGCTGGTAAGTCATCGATGATTAATGCAATGATTATTTCAATCCTTGCACGATCAACACCTGACGACGTTCGCTTGGTGCTTATCGATCCAAAACGTGTCGAGTTAACTGCTTATGAAGGAATTCCGCATTTAATTACACCGATTATTACCAACCCTAAAAAAGCGGCAGATGCATTAACCTGGGTTGTTCGCGAGATGGATCTGCGATATGAAGATCTCTCTACATTTGGTTTTAGGCATATCGATGATTTCAATAAGGCAGTGCGCGCAGGAAAGGTAATCCCACCTGAGGGCAGTGATAGAACTATTGAGCCGTACCCATATCTTCTTGTCATAATCGATGAGCTGGCAGATCTGATGATGGTCGCAGCCAAAGAGGTTGAAGAATCAGTCGTTCGAATTACACAATTAGCTCGTTCTGCCGGTATTCACTTAGTTCTGGCAACACAGCGGCCATCGGTAGATGTTGTTACTGGTTTGATTAAAGCCAACGTTCCATCGCGGCTTTCTTTTGCGACGAGTTCATTAGCAGATAGTCGAGTAATCCTAGATACACCTGGTGCTGAAAAGTTAGTCGGCCAGGGCGATGCACTCTTTATTCCAATGGGCTCAAGCCGCGCAATGCGTATACAAGGTGCCTATGTTTCAGAGCGCGAAATCGAAGCAATCACAACGCATGTAAAAAAACAGTTAAAGCCTAGGTACCGCGATGATGTTACGGTTCCAATGAGCCATCCAAAAATGGTTGATAAAGAGATTGGTGATGATTTAGATATTCTCTGCCAAGCCGTTGAGCTTGTAGTCGGGACTCAGTTCGGCTCAACATCGATGCTGCAGCGCAAACTGCGAATTGGATTTGCTAAAGCCGGGCGGTTGATGGATCTCATGGAGTCGCGAGGAATCGTGGGTCCATCCGAGGGCTCCAAGGCACGAACCGTCATGGTTAAGCCTGATGAACTCGATTCGGTGCTTGCCACCCTTCGCGACTATTAATCAGAGAGGTCGCACTTAGCATTCCCCAAGGATTCATCGCTTGTTGTACGTAGAGCGGGTATCGCCGAAAGGCCTGCACGTTCTACACTATGGCAGATATAGCTTACGGAGAAATGCGGAACACCTCTATGACCTTGGGTTTAATGATTGCCAAAGTGCGAAAAGACACTGGGCTATCCATAGATGACTTAGCTGGGGCAACCAACATTCGCCCTGCACTTCTACGCGAGATTGAAAAAAATGATTTCTCCCACTGTGGTGGCCTTACGTATGCCAGAGGCCATGTGCGAAATATTGCGATCGCATTGAAGGCAGATCCAAAAGAGTTTTTGCGCATTTTCGATGAAGAACAAGGAATTGAACATCGCACGATGAGAGATTTGCTGGTTGAAAATTCGGTAATGCGTGAACCTTCAGATAGACAAAAAGTTTCATTAAAAACTCTGCTTTTAATCTCAATCGCCTGCCTTGGAATCGCAGGATTAGTTCAGATTGTCTTATCAAATACGTCGTTGAAAAATAGCGTCGCCCCCACCCCAAAGGCTTCAGCGTCACCTTCGGTTACAGCCTCTTACAGCCAATCTCCATCAGTGACACCTTCGCAGCAGAGTTCATTTTCTACTGGCACTGGCGTTGAAGTGATTATTAGCGCTGTTCGAGATAAGAGTTGGCTTTTTGTATCCGATGGTTCGGGCCGAACACTATTTAGTGGCCAAATATCCAGAGGCGACATTCGAAGCTTTTCAAGTGATGAGCGTCTAGACCTGAAAGTAGGAAATGCCGGGGGAGTAGACCTACAAGTAAATGGAAATGAGATCGGCGCTATAGGTATTGATGGCGAAGTGGTTAGCGTGTCGTATGGAGTGGATTCATAACACGATAAGATTTGCCAAATGAAACGCACCGTTGCAGTTGTCACTCTAGGGTGCTCACGAAACGAAGTCGACTCGGAAGAGTTAGCTGGCCGATTAGCTGCCGATGGCTGGACTTTAGTAGATGATGTTGAAGCCGCAGAGGTCGCGTTAGTAAATACCTGTGGCTTCATTGAATCGGCGAAAAAAGACTCAATCGATGCACTTTTGGAGGCGAACTCCTTAAAGGGTCATGGCACAACACGAGCAGTTGTAGCCGTCGGATGCATGGCAGAAAGATACGGGCAAGAGTTAGCCAATGCCTTACCTGAAGCCGATGCGATATTAGGCTTTGACGACTATAAAGATATCTCCGCCAGACTGCAGTCAATTGTCGCAGGCGATAAACATGTTCCACATATTCCGCGGGATCGTCGCGCATTGTTGCCAATCGCCCCAGCCGATAGGGCAGAAAGCCGCGAAAGTGAAGAGTTCACGCGCAAACGTTTAGGTACCGAACCTTGGTCGCCGTTAAAAATTGCATCGGGTTGCGATCGACGTTGCTCCTTCTGTGCGATTCCATATTTTCGAGGTTCGTTTATCTCACGTCGGCCACATGAAATTATCGATGAAGCTAAGTGGCTTGTTGCTAATGGAGTCACTGAGCTATTTTTAGTAAGCGAAAATACGACATCGTATGGAAAAGATTTAGGTGATCTTGCGTTGATGGAGAAGATTTTGCCCGAGATCGTGGCTATTGATGGCGTTGAGCGCGTGCGTCTTTCTTATCTACAACCTGCAGAGATGCGCCCCACTTTGATTCAAGCAATGATCGCTACCCCTAAAGTTGTTGCGTACTTCGATCTTTCATTCCAGCACACCAGTCCTACGGTTCTGCGTCGGATGCGACGCTTTGGTGATAACGAAAAATTCTTACATCTAATAAATCAGATTCGCGTCTTATCACCCGAGGCCGGAATCAGATCTAATTTTATTGTTGGCTTTCCGGGGGAGACACAAGAGGACTTTGATGAGCTAGCAACGTTTATAACTCAAGCAAAGTTAGATGCAGTAGGTGTGTTCGCCTACTCAGATGAAGATAATACTGAAGCGCTAAATCTGGCCGATAAGGTAGATCCCGATGTGATCGCTGCGAGATTAGAGACCCTTTCATCATTGGCCGATGAGATGGTTTCTCAACGGGCACAGGCGCGTATAGGTGAGAATATTCGTGTACTTATCGAGGATGCCGAGCTTCAAGAGGGACGGGCTGGGCATCAAGGACCAGAGGTCGATGGATCTACAACTTTTATAGGCACGGATTTCAGAGTTGGCCAGTACGTTGATGCTGTGGTCATTGAGTCAATGGGTGCAGATTTGGTGGCTAAGGCGATATGAAACTTCCACAGTTTGTAACGCCAAACTTCATTACTGTTGCACGTTTGATTTTTGTGCCAGTTGGCGCCTATACGTTATTTAAAAACGGTGGCAACGATCCGACCTGGCAGTACATCTCTTGGGTCGTATTTTTCTTGCTTGGACTTTCAGATATTGCAGATGGAAAGTTAGCTC
>WLOR01000035.1 GCA_009699165.1 Actinomycetota bacterium
CAAACGCCCAGCGGCAACAACGACGCCGGGCTCTATGCTCGTTGGAATTGAGCGCAAGTGCGAGCCGTAGTAACGGACTCCATCTTCTCCAATGATAGAAACCGATAAACCTCCACGGTCAATTCCAAGATTGGTCTTACCGCTCCATCGATCAACGCGGTTTACTTCATCAACTACACCATTGATTGGTGCAACAAATTTGCAGCCTGCCTTTGCCAAAATATCTGTTGCCGCATAATCATGATGTGCATGAGCGTAATTAACTGTGCAATTGGCAACTGGAAAAATATATACGGGTGCAGCAATAGCTGATGCGATTTGAGCGTGCACACTCGAAATCAAAAGTGCGATTATCAATAATCTCTTTTTGCTTGCCATAGGTGCAAGGCTACCTGTGACATTGAAATATTTTCACAGGAGATGCTAGTGAGTCTGACTAAAATAAACTCTAAAAGCATATGGGGTAGCCCCTGACATTCATTGAGCGCTCTAGAGTGCTTTGCTCTATCGTGGGTAAACCCTATGAAAACCTTAATTATTAGTGATAATCCCTTCGAGCTTGCAGTCCTGGCTCAAGCGCTGATTCACCTTGATGTCACGGTCGCTGGGCAGGCATCAAACCCTATTGATGCACTTAACATTTTTAAGACAGTTAATCCAGACTCCGTAATCATCGATATTCGATTTAATGAGAATAATGCGATCAAACTCTGTAAAGAGTTTCGTGAAATTGACCCTCTTATCGGTTTAGTAGTTATCACTGATAGCCCAGATCTTAGAATCCTCGGATTAACACTAAGCATTTTGCCCAGCGGAGCCCAGTTGGTTTTGAAATCCTCAAATAATGTCATTGGGCTGCTATGCCAAGCGATTGAGCTTTCAATTGATGCTGCCTCTACCAAGTCTGCATCAATGTGGATCCAAGGGGACAATCTATATAGCCACAAGTTATTTGCCTCGGTGCTATCAGGTCTGACCGATATCCAAATCGAAACTTTGAGGCATGTTGGAAATGGCTTGAGCAACTCAGAGATTTCGAAAGTTCGTTTTGTGACAGAGAAATCAGTGGAACAAATAGTGACCAAGATTTCTCAACACTTCGGTGTTGGCTCTGATCCAACAAAAAATCAAAGGGTTTTATTAGCTGGCGAATACTTTAAATGGATTGGTGCGATTAGGCATTAGCGTATTTCGCCAAGCATAGGAAAGATCGCAAAGGCAGCCCAGGGACTTAACTGCCCTGCTCGTGGCGGTACTTTCTTCGACATCCAGCGCCAATATCTTGCCCTTACCGCAAGCTGAATGCGCATACGCATACATCATCCTGCATTAGAGTTACCTCCTGCAGGAGGCGGTAGCTCAGTTGGTTAGAGCCCCAAACTCATAATTTGGTCGTCGTCGGTTCGAGCCCGACCCGCCTCACAGAAATCTCATTGCCATATTCATGGGATAGTTGTTCATGGCTCAAAAATCACAGATGGTCAAAAAATGGAGTGCGCGAGATTCAAAGCGTTGCATCATAACGCCATCAGATTTAGACCATAAATATTCTCGAGGCGTTCTTGGAGTCATCACTGGCTCGGCCCAATATCCAGGTGCGGCCGTTTTAACAACGTCAGCAGCAGCAGCCACTGGCATCGGAATGATTCGATTTCATAGCTCATCTGGTTTAGCCCATTTAGTTCTGCACTCAACACCTTCAGCAGTTGTGCAGCCAGGAAAAGTTTCAGCTTGGCTAATTGGTTCTGGAATTTCAACGAAGAAATACTCTGACCTCTCAACGTGGCTAAGACACCGCTGGATTAAGTTAGCAAGATTGCAATCAGTGCCAACGGTTTTAGATGCCGGAGCACTTTACTTAGCGGGATCTTTGGAACAACCAACATTAATAACCCCACACAGCGGTGAGCTTGCAACTTTGCTAACTGCACGAGGCGTGCCTATTACGGCGGAGGCGATTGAAGGCGACCCAAGGAAATGGGTTCAGGGTGCAGCTAAGACGTTAGGGGTTACAGTTTTATTGAAAGGGTCAAAAACATTTGTTGCAAATGATGAGCTCTTAATTGAGTTACCAGTTGCAACACCATGGCTTGCAACTGCGGGTACAGGCGATGTTCTTGCAGGAATTATTGGAGCACTTGTTGCAACAAATAGCATCGAGATTTTAAATGATTACAATCGATTGGCAGAAGTTGCAGCGACAGGTGCATTTATACATGCGCAGGCCGCGGCTAAAGCATCTGGGGGTGGCCCCATTTGTGCAGAGATGATTATTGGACATATATCGGGAGCCATCTCTCAATTACTTAATTAGCGCGATTAACTCTGTGTAACTAAAACTCTCGTTGCTACTCTGTTTAAATGAATGAACGAGTACTCGTTGTTATCGATGATGGATTTGAATTAGCAACGTTGGTTCCAGCGCTGAGATTGCATGAGATGGATATTATCGGCGAGGCCCGAAGTGAAAGCGTTGCCGTTACTTTGCTCAATAGACTTCAACCCGATGTTGTGCTCCTTGATATGCATATCGCTGGGGTTTCTGCGGTTAAAATCGCAGTCAATCTGAGAAAATCAAAGCCACATGTAGGCATTGTTATTTTAGAGAGTTGCTCTGATGTTCGAATGCTCGGAGACCGACACGTAGATATTCCTAAAGGTACCAAGATAATTCTCAAGAAATCAGCAACAGATATTTTGATCTTATGTGCTGCCATATCTGACTCTAAAGTTTCAGCCGTTGAATCTCACGAGGTGGCATGGATTAAAGGAAATGTTTCTGTGCATGAAAAATCTCTCCAGGGGCTTTTAGTTCACCTTACCGATGCCCAGGTTCAGACTTTGCGCTTAGTTGCCGATGGTTTAACTAACGCCCATATCGGTCGCGTTCGGTACACAAGTGAAAAGGCGGTAGAGCAGATTATCTCCCGAGTGGCACAGGAATTTAACATTCAGCCAGATCGCAATCGAAATATGAGGGTGCAGTTAGTCAATGAGTATTACAAGTGGTTAGGCGCGCCACACCACTAAAGTAGAGGCCACCCTGCATTCATGGGTAAAGTTGCAGGTTATGGAGCTAAGCCTAATTCGAGAGCGATGGAACGATGTTCTCGATGCGCTTTTAGTTCAGGATCGGATCACGTGGTTGGCGTATTTTGATGCCCGATTAGCTGATTTTGATGGCAATGTATTGACGTTAGATTTTTCTGACAGTCGGAAATTAGGTGCAGCCCATGAGTACACACAAACGAGATTGAAGCAGCAACAACTTCTTGTGGCGACTGTACAAAGAGTTTTACACATTGATATTGAGATAGTAGAGCTGTGAAAGTTTTTAGGATACTCATTGCAACGGCTTTAGTGCTAAACATTATCGCTCTACCAAGTGCCTTAGCATCGACATCCCAGTTATCGCTCTCTGTACGACAGACACCCTCATCGTCAGAGGCTTTAGTAACTTTCTATGGCGCGATTAAACCAGCCAAATCCGGTACATCTATTTTGATCCAGATTAAAAACGCTGGAACATGGAGTTCCACTCGCTTCAAAGCCCTAACTACAAAGGCGGGTACATGGAAGGTTGCCGCTTTAGCGACTGCCTTTGATGCAAAGGTTACATATCGCGCCGCAGCCAATGTAAGCGGTAAGCAGATCTACTCTTCCGAACGATCGATAACAATCAAACAGATGCCGCAGATATCAGAGGCAGATCCTGCCTTGCTGATCTCGGCATCTGGTCCGGGTGGGCGAATTCATGGCGCTGATATAAGTCGCTGGCAGCACCCCAATGACACACTGATTGATTTTGTAAAAATGTACGATGCGGGAATCCGCTTTGTCATGATTAAAGCCTCAGATACTCGAGATGATGCTGATGGCCTATCTTTAAAATATCTAGCAATGGATCATAACGCCGCACAGGCCGCTGGGATTTATACAGGTTTTTATCACTATGCAGTCCTTCCTGATGTAACAGAAAGCGCAGAGATAATCCGCGATGCCACCGCTCAAGCTCAGAAAGCAATTTGGCGTCTTGCCTCCATCGGAGGATATTCTGAGCGCGATCTTGCCTATGCGCTCGATCTTGAAAATAAATGTGTTCGTTTATCGACGACAGGAGCCTGCCAAAAATATGCAACACGCTCTCAGGTCACTCTTTGGACTACAACATTCCTTCAGCTTTTAAAGGAGAAGACCGGTAAAGTTCCCATTCTGTACTCTGGGCCCAATTTTCTTGAGAGCTCGATGAATCGCACTTCCGAACTCACTCAGTATCCACTCTGGCTTGCACAGTACGCGATTGATCCATCAGATCCGCTAAATCAGCCTGGACTAAAAGCTAGCGGTTGTTATGTTCATTCATGGACTGGGGCTAACTGTGACTCGCAGTGGACTATGTGGCAGTACACCTCATGTGGAATTGCACCAAAATATGGAGTCCCGGGCGTGCGATTAGATCTAAATCTTTTTAGAGGCTCGGCTCAAGCTTTTCTAGATTTAGTCCAAGGAAGTTGGACGCCAGCGATTACCGACTTGATGCCAAGTGATGAACCGACGCAGTTGACTGTCCTAAAACAATCCTCCACTACAACGAATAAGTTAGTCACCTTTAGTGTCTCGGTGGTGCGACCTGATTTATCCCCAGTCGTCACGGGAAGTGTGAAGTTAGTTTTTGATCCAATGAGTGCTCCGGCAATTAAACCAACTCAAACGGTTCTGCGTGCGACAAGTGGTGCATGGACTCTGGCACTTAAAGGTATCGCCGCTGGAACTTATACTGGAAAAATCCTCTTTACGGATGTCTCAAAGACGCATGCTCAAAGCTGGCAAGAGGTTGCCTTTACTGTGGAGCAAGGCCCAACACCATCGCCAGTAGCCACGCCTACAGCTAAACCAAAACCAAAGCCATCAAGTGATGGTTGTGCCAATCAGATTAAGAACTAACTTTTTCGCCTTCGCTACTGCTCAAGAGCTCGTGAAGCGCTTCTTTTTCACGATTAACCAATGACTCATATG
The DNA here is from genome assembly GCA_009699165.1 of Actinomycetota bacterium. Classification (GTDB taxonomy): domain Bacteria; phylum Actinomycetota; class Actinomycetes; order Nanopelagicales; family Nanopelagicaceae; genus Planktophila. Next base: position 5,017 of record WLOR01000035.1, read on the forward strand.
CAGCAACCGAGGCTTTTCTATCTTTTGTCGACCAACCAAGAACTGGAGCGATAATCTCCCCGATTGAATCTGCTAATTCAACTCCGTGATTGCCAGCTTCAAAGGCGATACGAGTGCGACGTGATATGACATCATCTACTGTACGAGCTCCTTCGTGACTTGCCGCGTAATAAATTTCAGCCTTTATATACGGTAAATCTCTCGAGAGTTTGGCTGACAGAGATGGATTATTTTCTATCAGAGTTAAAATCTCACTAATCATTGAACCATAACGATTCAAAAGATGAGTAATAGTTTCGACATCAAGGCCACTCTGGAGTGCAATTTGATCTACCTGCTGCATTAAAGCAAAATAGCCGTCAGCGCCAACAAGAGGTAGTTTGTCCGTGACTGATTCCGGAGTTAATTTCCGTAGCTCGTTCACTGCAAGATCTATGACATCGCGACCCATGATTCGGTAAGTGGTGTACTTACCACCTGCGATACTGACAAAACCTGGGGCTGGACGATCAACTGTATGTTCACGCGAGAGTTTAGTTGTGGCCGAACTCTTATTGTTAGCAACTAGTGGGCGCAGACCTGCATACACGCCGATAATCTCGTCAACTTTAATCTTTGGAGTCAAAACTCGATTTGCTTGGTCAACTATGTATGCCACATCTTCGCGGCTGGCAAATGGCTCAGCTCGATTACCCGTATATGGCGTATCGGTTGTTCCAACTATCCATTTATCGCCCCAGGGAATGATAAAGAGAACCGACACTGGTGTCTTCAAAATTATTCCAGCATCTGATTTAATCGCAGAGCCAGGCAAGACAATATGAACGCCTTTAGACATGGTGACGTGATAACCAGCTGTGAGATCAAACTTTGCATGGAGTTCATCGCTCCAAATACCAGCGCACATAACCGTTACCGTTGCTTTAATTGCTATCGATTTTCCAGCTACTAAATCCTTGGCATTTACTCCGACAATACGTTTACCTTCTCGGATAAGAGATTCGGCGCTCACCCGGGTTGCAATAATCGCACCGTGACGCGCCGCAGTGCGAGCAACAGATAAAGTATGGCGAGCATCATCTACTTGGGCGTCAAAGTATTTGATAGCCCCCATGATGATGTCGGGTCGCAATGATGGAGCGATTTCGTTAATTTGTTTTTGACTTAAATGTTTATGCCAAGGAAGCGCTCTTTGAAAACCACGCAACGCGTCATATAAAGCCAGACCAGCACCCACATATGTACGCTCTTTAAATTTTTCTGTAAGTGGAAATAGAAAGCCAACTGGTTTGACCAAATGTGGGCACAGTGTTGAGACTAAGAGTTCGCGCTCATGCAGTGCTTCCCGAACTAATTTAAAGTCATACTGCTCTAGGTATCGAAGTCCACCGTGAATTAACTTACTTGAGCGGCTTGAAGTTCCCGCTGCAATATCTTGAGATTCAATGAGTGCGACTTTTAACCCTCTGGATGCCGCATCTAAGGCTGCTCCAACACCATTTACTCCCCCGCCGATTACTAGTACATCGAAGCTCTCGCTGCCTAGTGATGCAATGGCGGCTTCACGCTGTTCGAGGTTTAGCTGTGATAAAAACATATGCGTTGCATCTCCATTGGGGCCTTTGTAGAGTTAAGCCTAACGCAATAGAGACGGGTTTGACTTAACGTGAGATACATCGGCAGTTTGGACCAAGGCACTAGTAGCACCCGTTTCATGATTTTTGATCATGAAGCAAATGTTGTCGGCCAACATCAAGTTGAGCATCGACAGATAATGCCAGAAGCTGGATGGGTCGAACATGATGCCTCAGAGATTTGGGAGCGTACGCAAGAGGTCATCGTGGCAGCGCTTAAGCAGGCAGATATTTTGGGCTCGGATTTAGCGGCGATAGGAATCACAAACCAACGTGAGACCACAGTTGCCTGGGATGTGACAACTGGACTGCCAATCTATAACGCCATTGTGTGGCAGGACACTCGAACCACTGAAATTCTCGCAACGCTTTGCGAGCAGGAGCAGGCCACGATTCGCTTCAAAACGGGTCTAACGATCGCCCCTTATTTTTCAGGTAGCAAAATGAAGTGGCTCTTAGATAACGTGCCAGAGACGCGCAGTTCTAATGCACGATTTGGAACCATAGATTCTTGGCTTTTATGGAACTTAACTGGCGGAGTTCGCGGTGGAGTACATGCAACCGATGTAACAAATGCCAGCCGGACGCTTTTAATGAACCTAGAGACCCTCGACTGGGACGATGAGTTGCTAAATATTTTTGGTATAGCGCGAAGCTCGCTTCCCGCAATTAAATCTTCATCACAGATTTTTGGATTAACCGATCCACATGGACCATTTGGTACATCAGTTCCAATCGCTGGAATATTAGGTGATCAGCAAGCTGCAATGGTTGGCCAAGTCTGTTTCGAGCGCGGTGAATCTAAGACAACATATGGCACCGGCAACTTCGCGCTGTTAAATACCGGAACTGAGATTGTCAGATCTAAGAATGGCCTGCTTACAACAGTCTGTTTCAAATTTGGTGATGAAGCTGCGCGATATGCGCTCGAAGGCTCCGTTGCCGTAACAGGATCTGCGATTCAGTGGCTGCGAGATCAACTAGGGGTCATTTCTCATGCGAGTGAGACTGAAAACTTAGCATCCTCGGTTGCCGATACCGCTGGAGTTTATTTCGTACCTGCCTTTTCTGGTCTCTTTGCTCCTTACTGGCGAGGCGATGCACGCGGTGCGATTGTAGGTTTAACACGAGCTGCAACTAAGGCCCACCTTGCACGCGCGGCACTTGAGGCGATTTGCTATCAGACGCGAGATGTCATGGATGCAATGGTCGCCGATAGCGGTGTACCGATGAGTGAGATGCGAGTTGATGGTGGCATCACTGCGAACTCGCTCTGCATGCAGATGCAGGCCGACATCATGGGAGTCGAGATATCCAAACCTCTCATTGCAGAGACAACTGCACTCGGTGCAGCATATGCGGCAGGTTTAGCTATCGGGTTCTGGTCAAGCCAAGATGAAGTTCGCAGACAGTGGAGACAATCCCGGCGCTGGTCACCACATAGTTCACTCGAACAGAGAGAGTCAGGCTATAGGCAGTGGAAGAAGGCAGTCGATCGAACTCTCAACTGGATTGATTAATTCTTAGTTATCTCAATTAGAAATGCGTTGGCAGGAGCCAGAATCGGTGAAGCTACTCCGATCTGCGCCAGAGCAGAGCCAGAAAGCTCTATGCCATCCATCCATACTGGTGGGCAAATATGCATGAACCGTGGCTTACCTGCAGGGTAAACGGCCTTCACTGAGTACGTTGCCTTTTCATCTAATCCTGGAAACTTCAATGGAGCTGGATGAACGGCAACTGTCGGAGTTAACTGAACATATGCAAATATTGCGTGGGATTTATTGTGTGCCATAACTCCATGCAAGTAGCCGTGCGAATCTGGATAATCGATTCGCATCATCTGTCCGCCATGGAGTAAGGCGCGATTATTTTTATAGTACGTCGCCCATGTTTTCAAATATGCGCGCTCTTCTTGAGTTGCCTCAGTGATGTCCCATTCGATTCCTGCATGACCAAAGAGCGCCGTAACTGCACGCATTGAAAGCTCTAAAGTGCGCCCTGTTTGGTGTCCATGAGTTGGTCCAATGTGGGTTCCTAACATTTCAGGAGGAATCACCTGCGAAGTCCAACGCTGGATGGTTTGTCTTTCCAAAGCATCATTGTTATCGCTAGTCCAAAAACGATCAACATAGTTAATGACCCCTAAATCAATTCGCGCCCCACCAGATGCGCAGGATTCAATTTCGAGTCCAGGGTGGCGTTTTTTTAACTCATCAAAGAGTTGGTAGATCGCAATGGTCTGAGAGCGAACTCCTGCATGGCCTTCATGGCCCGCATCGACAAGGACGCGATTGTGATCCCACTTGATATATGTAATCTCATGCTCGCGCAGAATCTTCGATGTTTGCTCAAGTACATGGCTAAAGGCTTGGGCATGAGCTAAATCCAATACCAACTGATGGCGCCACAGTGGTGGAGTTCGGTCACCTTCATGCAAAATCCAATCTGGGTGAGCACGATAGAGATCTGAATCTTGGTTAACCATTTCGCCTTCAAACCACAAGCCAAACTCAATGCCTTTAGCGTTAATATATTTAATTATCGGTGTTAACCCATCAGGCCAGACATCGCTATCAATAACCCAATCCCCTAACCCGGCATTATCGTCGCGGCGTGAATGAAACCAACCGTCGTCTAGGACTACTCGTTCGACGCCAATTTCAGCGGCTACATCTACGAGCTCTCTAATTTTTGTCTCATCGTGGTCAAAGTAAAGTGCTTCCCACATATTCAGAGTCAGCGGACGTGGACGTTGAGGATGCATACTTCGTGCACGGATATGTGAATGGAATGCAGTACTGACTCCATCTAAACCTGTCGATGAAAATACTGAGACCATGGTGGGTGCAACGTAACTAGAACCTGATGCAAGTACGACTTCGCCTGGCAGCAAGAGTTCTCCAGCACCGATTGACTGTCGGCCATCAAAGCCCCGTTCAATTAAATAATGTGAGTTCCCGCTCCAAGCAATACTTGTTGCCCAGGCCGATCCACTGTGAAAAACCGTATTGGCCTGCAGAGCGATAGTAGCTATTGAAAAATTATGACCGCTTCGACCCTCACGAGATTCACGAACCCACGTGCCGGTTGCTATCTCTTGTCGTTGTGGTTGGCGCTCATTTGCCCACCGGCCAATAAAATCTAAAGACTGAGTTGCCTCCTGTGGTAGCGGAAGCCAGTGGATATATTCATTGAGAAAATACTCACCTCGACCGATGTTTTTAACCGTTGCACTTTGCGTAAGTACGCCGAATGTATCTAACTCAAAAATAATTACATTCTCTAACTCTGCATGGAAATCTCGAAGTGTCACCGTACAGCGATTATCAACATGGTGAAAATCGGTGACCTCAAACTTTGTTGACCACGCTAAACCACTTCGATGACCACTCAAAGTCGGACGCCCTAAGAAACCTCGAGCACTCTCTCGCATTATTCCTGCGTTTTGTGCAAGATCCCAAGAGCTATTTGGGATCGATCCTTGTTGGGCGAGCCTGGAATCAGCTATATCTGCAACAAGTGGTGCACCCCAGTGGCCAACAACTAGCGCACCATCAATTACTTCCAGCAACAATGAACTGTTTTCAGAGCGAAGGAGTGCGGATTGCTTAGTCACACAGGTAGAGTAGCGACACTATGGCACAGAGTAAAAAACTAGCGGCAGGCATTATCCGAAATAATCGCGAGATGGCCGATGGCCGCACGATTCGCTATTACGACACTGCAGACCAGACACGTACTGCGCCGGACCAACGCCCAGTTGAAGAACAACCTGCGATAGGAGAGCTTCGATTAGATCCCCTTGTAAATGAATGGGTCGCCATGGCATCGCACCGACAGGGCCGTATCTTCTTGCCACCAAAGGAGCTCTGTCCACTCTGTCCTACAACTGGAGAGCTTTTAACTGAGGTACCAGAATCTGACTTTGAAGTCGTTGTATTTGATAACCGCTCACCTTCACTTCGGCCACCTGTAGGAGATTGGGCGCTGCCCGATCTCGTAGGTCCAGATACAGATTTGGGAACTGCAGCTGGAAAGTGTGAGGTAATTTGTTTTACTGCCGATCATGGAAAATCCTTCAAAGATTTAACTCCCGCTCGCGTTCGGGTTCTACTTGAGGCATGGATAGATCGCACAGATGAGTTATCGCGTGAGCCATATATCCAACACATCGCGCCGTTTGAAAATAGAGGTGAAGAGATTGGTGTAACGCTCTCCCATCCACATGGACAGATTTATGCATACTCCTATCTGCCGCCCCGTGTTGAAAAGATGTTAGCTGCAGCAAATCAATACATGGAATCAACGGGCAAGGTTCTATTTGACGAGATTCTTGCACGTGAAATTCGCGATCAAGAGCGCATTATTGCTCGCAATGAGCGCTGGATTGCATATGTTCCATACGCATCTCGCTATCCATTTGAAATTCATGTCGCCCCATTAAATCCTGTCGCAGATTTAACTGGCCTAACCGATGAAGATCGCGATGCATTTCCGGCAATTGCACTTGAGGTTATGAATCGATTAGATGGCGTCTTTGGAATTGAGATGGCCTACATCGCAGCTTGGCACCAAGCACCGGTACGTATTGGCCGGGATGTTCTGCGTCTACATTGGCAGATAACAAGTGTTCGCCGTGCTCCTGGAAAGTTAAAGTACTTAGCTGGTTCAGAGTCAGCGATGGGCGCTTTTATTATGGATATGCGTCCCGAGCAGTCTGCAGCACAGCTGCGCGAAGTAAAGCTTTAGAGATGCGCGTGCTCATTACCGGAGGGGCCGGATATATCGGCTCTACGGCAGTTGAAATCATGAGGAGTACAGGCTACGAGATTACAGTTTTCGATGACTGCAGTACTGGACATGCCGATTCGGTGCCAGCCCAGGTTCGATTTGTCCAAGGCTCACTTCTCAATGTTGCAGAGATTGCCGATGCACTCATTGATGTCGATGCAGTATTACATTTTGCTGGCAAGTCATTAGTTGGTGAATCAGTTGAAAACCCTGCTTTATATCAAAGGGTCAATGTGGATGGGACTCGAAATCTCCTTGATGAGATGCACAGAGCTAACGTCAAGAAATTAGTGTTTTCCTCATCAGCTGCCACATATGGTCAACCTCAAGAGATACCAATTAAAGAGAGCGCAGAGACTGTTCCGACAAATCCATATGGCGCAACAAAATTAGCAATAGATCAGATGATTGCAACTGAGGCAAAAATGCTCAATCTATCGGCAATCTCACTTCGCTACTTTAATGTTGCTGGTGCACTCAACTGCCAGCGGGGCTGGCTTGCAGAGCGCCACAACCCTGAGACTCATTTAATTCCAAATGTTTTGCGAAGTAGCACCGATAATCCAGTCCGTATATTTGGAACCGACTGGCAGACACCCGATGGCACATGCATTCGCGACTACGTACATGTAGTTGATTTGATTGATGCTCATATCAAAGCCGTTGAATCCCTTTCTTCATCTGGCCACGAAATCTTCAACTTGGGTAGCGGAGACGGATTCTCTGTTAGAGAGGTCATTGCAGCAGCTGAAAAAGCGACTGGGCATAAGATCCCAACTATTGATTCGCCTCGCAGAGCTGGAGACCCCGCAGTTCTAATTGCAGATATTTCAAAGGCTCGGCAGGTTCTCAAATGGACTCCAACGTTTGGAATAGAGGCGATGGTCGCCGACACATTGGCCTCATTTTAAAACTGTGATGATGATGCATATTGACAGGCTTTTTGTTGAAATCTTTGGTGAAACTCCAGATGTAATCGCTGGCGCACCCGGTCGTGTAAACCTCATTGGTGAACACATCGATTACAGCGATGGGTACGTTCTTCCCTTTGCCATCACCGATCGCACATATGCAGCGATGAGAAAGCGCAGCGATAGAGTCGTTCGGATTGCATCTTCTCAACGTAAGAGCAGCGTTATTACCGTCAATCTTGATGACATCTCCCCCAAACTTGATGGCCAATGGGAGCGATATGTACTCGGGGTTATTTGGGCGATGCAGATAAATCAAGGCGTAGATGTAGTAATCGATGGTCACGTGCCATTAGGAGCCGGTCTTTCTTCCTCTGCAGCGTTGGAGTGCAGTGTTGCAACTGGGCTCAACGACTTATTTTCATCTGGTTTTGATCTAGAGACACTCGCTCGAATTACCCAGAGAGCCGAAAATGATTACGTAGGTGTCCCTTGCGGAATTATGGATCAATCAGTCTCGTTGATGGCAAAACGTGGCTCTGCACTTTTGCTCGACTGCAGAGATTTAACTTCCCGAGATGTCGAATTTGACGTCGCTTCAAGTGGTCTTGAGTTACTCATCATCGATACGCAGGCACATCATTCGCTCACTGATGGTGGGTATGCCGAGCGCCGCGCATCATGCGAGAGCGTTGTAGCTAAGCTTTCTATAAAATCAATGCGCGATTTATCGATGTATGAACTTGAATCTTCTAAGGATCTAATTACTCCTACCGAATATATTCGTGCTCGCCATGCTGTCACTGAGATAGGTCGAGTGTTAGATGCCGTTGTGGCGCTGGAAGCGAAAAATTTTATCGAACTTGGTCGATTATTGAATGCTTCGCACGCTTCGCTTCGCGATGATTACGAAGTCTCTTGCCCCGAACTCAATACTGCCGTTGATGCCGCATTATCTGCCGGTGCACTTGGTGCTCGCATGGTTGGTGGGGGTTTTGGGGGAAGCGCCATCGCCTTGATAAAGGCTCAAGATACGCATAAGACTATTGAATCAATTGAAAGAAACTTTGCAAAGAAATCTTTTAAGGCACCAC
>WLOR01000036.1 GCA_009699165.1 Actinomycetota bacterium
GAAAGGATCACCACCATGACCGATCTACATCCAACTCCCTCAGCATCAGCGGCTTCGGCACTGATTGGAGATCCTGCAGCATTTGGACGAGTTGCCGACGATGGCACCGTCTATGTTCGAACCGCACAAGGAGAAAAAGCCGTTGGCTCCTATCCCGGAAAGACACCTGAAGAGGCACTAGCTTATTTTGTTCGTAAGTTTGAGATGTTAGCTGCAGAGATTGCACTTCTTGCCGCCAGAATTAAAAGTGGCGCCCTAGTTCCATCCGATGCTTACGCCGCAGTCAAGAAGCTGCGCGAACAGGCAAAAGAGTTGAACGCAGTTGGTGACCTAGATGCACTATCTGCATCCGTGGAGCAGATTGAACCACTCATCGAAGGACATCGTGAGGCCTATGAGGCAAAGAAAGCGGCAGAGACTGCTGCAAAGAAAGCGCGCCTCGAGCAGATTCTAATTGAGAAAGAGAAAATAGTTGCAGAGGCAGAGTCATTAGCACAGTCTGAATCCTGGAAAGTTACCGGCGATCGATTGAAGGTTTTACTTGATGAGTGGAAATCTGCTCCACGTTTAGAAAAGCAGGCTGATGCAAGTCTATGGAAGAGATTTTCTTCTTCACGAAATAAGTTTGACAAGCGCCGTCGAACACACTTTGCATCTTTGGAAGCAGAGCAAAGTGTTGTATCTAATGCCAAAAAGGCGATCGTCACTGAGGCAGAGACACTTGCTACTTCTACTGATTGGGTAGCAACAGCAAGACGCTTCAAATCACTGATGGATGCTTGGAAAGCTTCAGGCCGTGGCAAGCCAAGTGATGATGCAAAGATGTGGGCCCGCTTCAAAGCCGCACAAGATGCTTTCTTTACCGCTAAAAACGCCGATTTAGAAAAACGCGATGTCACGATGGCGGCAAACTTGATCAAACGAGAAGAGCTAGTAGCTCTGATTGAAGCAGTACTGCCTATCACCAATCTTGACGAGGCAAAAAAGGCTCTACGTGAGCATTTAAATGAGTGGAATAAGATCGGAATGACGCATCGTGATAAGCGCGCGACTCTAGATGCCCGTGTTCATGTCGTTGAATCTGCACTTAAAGAGGCAGAGGCTGCGCACTGGCGAAAGAGCGATCCTGCTGCAAAGGCCCGGGCGCAAGAGGTTGTCAAGCAACTCTCTGACTCGATTGAAAACTACGAGAAGATTGCACTTAAATCTGATGCAGCTGGAAATGCCAAAAAAGCTACTGAGGCACGAGAATCTGCAACTGCGCGAAGGGTGTGGCTGGCAGAGGCCGAAAAGAGTCTTGCTGAGTTCAGCTAACTGTTAGTGGTTCTATACACATCGTATACACCTTCAATATTTCGCACCGCTGCCAAAACGGAGTCCAGGTGTGTCGCATCTGCCATTTCAAATGTAAATCGTGAGAATGCAGTGCGATCTTTGGAAGTGCTTACCGATGCACTAAGAATATTTACATGCTGATCCGAAAGGGTTCTTGTCACATCCGCTAAAAGTGAGGCACGATCGAGGGCTTCAACTTGAATATTAACTAAAAATATAGCTCCAGCCCCAAGTCGCCATTTTACTTTTACTACTCGGTCGATTTGGTTAGTTACTAAATCAGCTGCATTAACACAATCTGAGCGGTGAATCGAGACTCCACTGCCTTTAGTAATGAAACCCATAATCTCATCCCCTGGCACCGGCGTGCAGCAGCGCGCTAACTTAACGAGCACATCATTAGCACCCTCAACATCAACGGCGTTGCTAGAACGTCGCGTTGTCGGTGCTCGAGTCGGTAATGCCTGCATTGTTGGTTCGGGATGTGAGTCCTCGGCACCAATTGAAACAACAAGTTTTTCTATTATTGAGGCAGCCGAAACATGGCCATCACCCACAGCTGAATACAGCGCTTCAATATCTTGATAGCGCAGATCATGGGCGAGTTCTAATAGCGAGTGTCCAGCGAAAATCTTTTGCAACGGAAGCCCAGCTTTTCGCATTTGGCGCGCTATCGATTCGCGACCGGCATCAATCGCCTCTTCTCTACGCTCCTTGCTAAACCACGCTTTAATCTTTGAACGCGCCCTAGGGCTTTGAACAAAGTTAAGCCAGTCCCTACTTGGTCCTGCATGCTCACTCTTATTTGTCACGATTTCAACAACGTCGCCATTGCTCAACCGAGATTCCAGAGGCACCAACCGCCCATTTACCTTAGCTCCTGCGCATCTAATTCCAACATCAGTGTGCACGGAAAAAGCGAAGTCAACAGGGGTGGATCCACCGGGTAGTGCCACAACACTTCCCTTAGGTGTGAACACAAATACTTCTGGAGAACCCAAATCAAAGCGCAGTGCCTCTAGAAACTCAGATGGATCCTCTGTCTCCTTCTGCCATTCGTGCAACTGGCGAAGCCATAACATCTCAGGCGAGGACTCATTATTTTCGTGTCCCTGTTTATATTTCCAATGCGCGGCAATACCAAACTCAGCGCGTGTATGCATTTCAAAAGTTCGAATCTGAATTTCAATAGCTTTTCCAGTAGGTCCTATTACGGTTGTATGTAATGATTGATAAAGATTGAACTTTGGCATCGCGATGTAGTCTTTAAACCGTCCGGGTACTGGACTCCACCGTGCGTGTATCGAACCTAAAACTGCATAACAGTCACGAACATCATCTACCAGCACGCGAATGCCCACTAGATCATATATGTCATTGAACTCACGGCCGCGCACAACCATTTTCTGATAAACAGAAAAGAAGTGCTTTTTTCGCCCTGTTACTGTTGCATGAATCGCATCCTTAGCTAAATCCGCAGTTACGGTTTCAATGACTTGCAAAGTTAAAGAGTCTCTAGATGGCGAACGCTCTGCCACAAGCCTTGAGATCTCTTCAAACATTTTCGGTTCTAGTACTTCAAAGGACAGATCTTCAAGCTCCCACTTGATTGCATTCATTCCAAGTCGATGAGCAAGTGGTGCGTAGATGTCTAAAGTCTCACGTGCTTTTCGTTGGGCGCTCTCATGAGAAACGTATCTCCACGTTCGTGCATTGTGCAGACGATCAGCAAGCTTTATCACCAGAACTCGAATATCACGACTCATAGCAATAACCATCTTGCGCACGGTTTCAGCTTCGGCGGTCGGTCCGTATGTGAGCTTGTCTAGCTTTGTTACTCCATCAACAAGATTCGCAATCTCATCACCAAAATCTCGCCGCAACTCTTTTAGTGAATACGGAGTATCTTCAACCGTGTCATGTAATAGCGCCGCAATAACAGTCTCGGAGTTAAGTCCGAGCTCGGCTAATATCAAAGCAACTGCGACAGGGTGAGTGATATAGCGCTCCCCTGATTTTCGAAACTGACCTTCATGAGCAGTTTCGGCAATCAGAAAAGCGCGCTCGACATCAGAGGCGCTAGCGGTTGCGTGATTTTCTTTGAGCGCACTAATAACTGGTGCAATCAAAGTATCCAATTCAAGCTCCTACTTGCGGCCTTTTCGCTTGGGTTGATTACGTGGACCTCGAGTTGCACCAGATGCTGCTACTGGTGATGCGCTACTGGAGAGCGTAGCCGCAGCTGCGCGAGAATGTACTCGCTTAGCAAGTGCAATCATCTCTGGCTCCTTTTCTCGTAGCTGTGCAAGAACCGGAGGTGCAATAAAGACCGACGAATAAGTTCCAACAGCTAGACCGATAAAGAGCGCTAACGATAAATCTTTAAGTGTTCCTGCACCAAGTAGCCCAGCTCCAACGAAGAGAATTGAACCAACAGGCAAAAGTGCAATCAGTGATGTATTAAATGAACGTACCAGAGTCTGATTAACCGCCAAGTTGGTAGCGTGCGAATAAGTACTCTTTGACGTCGCAGCCAGAGTTCTAGTGTTTTCTCGAATCTTATCGAAAACCACAACAGTGTCATAGAGTGAGTAGCCAAGAATAGTTAAGAATCCAATCACTGTGGCTGGAGTGACATCAAAACCAACTAGTGCATAAATTCCAACAGTAATAAACACGTCATGAACAACTGCAACTATCGCTGCAATTGACATTTTAGGTTCAAATGCCATCGCGAGGTAGAGCATTACGCAGATCAAAAATCCTAAGAGACCATAAAGGGCTTTGCGTGTGATCTCTTTACCCCAGGATGGGCCAACGATTTGCGTATCAATAGACTCAACAGTCACTGAAAACTTTGCCGCCAATGCATCTTGAACTGCATTATTTTGTGCTGTATCTAAAGCCGCTGTTTGTACCCGAACTTTAGAACTACCTATCTTCTGCACAATAATCTCACCAGGAATACCTACTGCTTCGACTGCCGAGCGTGCTTGTTCAATTGTTGCATCGGCTTTATTAACCGTAAATGAAGAGCCACCTTTAAACTCAATACCGAGGTGCAACCCTTGCAAACTAAGAGCTGCGATCGACAATAGAATGAAGAGCGCAGAGACTGAGTACCAACGACGGCGCCTTCCAATGAAATCTATCGAAGTTTCACCACGGTAAAGGCGTCCACCAATTCCAGAGAGCTTTGACATTACTTATGCCTCCTTAATTACAGTCAGTGTTCCCGTGCTCTTTGCTGAGAAGCCAGAGAGACGGTGCCCTGAAGAGAAGAATTTCAATCGAGCAACAAGTGTTACTAGAGGTTTTGTAAATGCAAAGACAACAAGCAAGTCAATAAGTGTTGTGAGTCCCAAAGTGAAAGCAAACCCTCTTACTCCGCCGACTGCAAAGAAGTAAAGAAGTACTGCGGCGATAATAGAGACAAAGTCAGCTACTAAAATCGTATGGCGGGCACGAGTCCATCCAGTCTCAACTGCAGTACGTAAAGATCGCCCTTCACGGAGTTCGTCACGAATTCGCTCGAAAAATACGATAAACGAGTCAGCAGTTACACCGATAGCCACAATTGCACCCGCGATTCCGGCCAATGTGAGTGTGAATCCAATCCATTTACCAAGAAGCAGGAAGAGTACATACACAAATGAACCTGCGACAAGTAAGGAGCCTACTGTAACTAAACCAAGGCCACGGTAATAGAGAAGTGAGTACAGGAAGACTAAGAGAAGACCCAAACCGCCTGCGATTAATCCCGCATTCAATTGATCGGCACCTAAAGTAGGGGAAATCTGTTGCACTTCTCCACGATCGAATGCAAGTGGAAGAGCTCCATACTTTAATACATTTGCTAAATCTTGGGCTTCTAACTGCGTGAAGCTTCCTGTGATTTGGGCATTTCCAGATGGAATCGGTTCAGTAATTCGTGGTGATGAAACAACCAGGCCGTCCAAAACAATGGCTACCTGATTAAGTGGCTCTCCAAGTGTTGTTACACGAGTTGTTAGTGCACCAAATGCTTTAGTTCCCTCATCATTGAATGTAAGACTTACGTACCAGGCATTACCGCCCTGTGTATCGATGCCGGCAGATGCTTTTGAAATCTGACGTCCGAGAACTTCAGCGGGTGCAAGAATATATTTTGTTGTTCCCGCACGATCACACACCGCAATCGTGTCAGTTGGTGCATCGGTGCCAGTACCCTGAAGATTTTCTAGCTTCGAACAATCCAGAGCGGCAAACTTTGCGTTTATCGCTGCACTTACGCCAGTTGTTGGAGTTGCAGTTGGATCAACAGTGCCAGTTGATATTGCAGTTGCAAGTACCTGGCGGAATCGCAGTTCGGCAGTCTGTCCTACTAGCTCAACAACTCTACGACCCGTGTCACCTGGAACAGAGATTACAATCTGGCGATTTGTTCCACTTCCTTGAGCGGCAACTTCTGATTCGGCAACTCCCAAAGAGTTAACGCGCTGGCGAATAATAGAGACCGCTTGGTCAATCGCCTCGTTCGTAACCTTTCCAGCTTCTCCGGGTGCGATACGCGGTTGAAGCGTTACCGATGTTCCGCCTCGAAGATCTAAGCCAAGTCGAACGGATGTAGCACCTTGAACAAAGACAAGTGCGACCAGTGCGACCAAGACCAAAGCTAGAACTATCAGCGATCGAACGGGGCGGGCTGGAGCCTTTACGGGTTTAGTTGTTGTAGACATAGACGCAGAGTCTAGGCATCAATTGCGGGTGTGTCGAAAAGCGAGGCTAGTTGAGCAGGTGGTGTTCGTCCTATATGGGCAAATCCCAAGGCGGTGGCAACTCGACCTCGTGGCGTTCTGGCAATAAAGCCATTTCTGACCAAAAAGGGCTCTGCAACCGATTCAACGGTCTCAATCTCTTCGCCTACCGCGATGGCAAGTGTCGAAAGACCGACTGGGCCACCGTTGAAGCGCTCGATGAGTGCGGTGAGCACCCCTCGATCCAAACGATCTAGACCCAACGTATCGACCTCATAAATCTCCAGAGCCCTTTGAGTCTGATCCACAGTGATAAGAGTGCTACCCATTACTTGTCCGTAGTCTCGAACTCTGCGAAGCAACCTATTGGCAATTCGCGGAGTTCCTCTGGACCGCCCTGAAATCTCGATGACTGCATCCTCTGCAATCTTTATCTCTAAAAGTGTCGCGCTTCGCGTGATCACTCGTGCCAACTCGTCATCACTATAGAAATCTAAATGTGCAGTGAAACCAAAGCGATCACGAAGAGGGCTCGTTAGTAATCCACTTCTAGTTGTCGCTCCCACTAAAGTGAACTTTGGCAGCTGTAGTGGAATCGCTGTAGCACCAGGGCCTTTACCAACAACAACATCAACTCGAAAATCTTCCATCGCTAAATATAAAAGCTCTTCTGCAGGTCGAGGCAATCGATGAATCTCATCTAGGAAAAGAATTTCGCCCTCAACTAGTGATGAAAGAATCGCCGCCAAATCACCTGCGTGCGTAATCGCGGGTCCACTTGTAATTCGGATTGGAGCAGACATCTCGCTGGCTAAGATTAGAGCTAACGTTGTTTTACCTAAACCTGGTGGGCCTGACAATAGTATGTGATCAGCTGGCGAGTTGCGGTGTCGAGCAGCAGTAAGTAAAACATCGATCTGCTCCCGAACTCGATGCTGGCCAATAAACTCTTGCAACGTTGATGGACGTAAAGCATGCTCGAGTGCGCTCTCTTCGCCTTTTACCTGCGAACCAACTATACGATCATCAGTCACGTGAGCTCTTTCCATTTGCCAATGCATCTTTTAGTAAATCGCCCAGTGGAATCGTTGTTGGGTCTACCCCATCACTTGCCAGCCGCGACAATAACGCTGTAACTGCATTATCTGAATCTCTTGGTGAAAATCCGAGTGAAATCAATGCGCCAGAAAGATCTTCACGCCAAGCCGGAACATGCGCCAGAATTGTTTTGTTAGGAGATAGATCAGAGAGTTTTCCTTTCAATTCAAGAATCATTCGCTGCGCACCTTTTCGCCCGATACCAGGTACGCGCTCAATTGCAGCTAAGTCTTCGCTCTCAACGGCTCGTGCAAGATCTTGCGGGTTGAGAACGCCGAGAATCGATAGTGCGACCTTTGGGCCAATTCCAGCTACGGTCTGCACAAGTTCAAAAAGTGAGCGAGATTGATCACTTAAGAATCCAAATAACGTGAGAGAGTCCTCACGAACAACTAATGTAGTAAAGAGTTGGATCTGTGATCCCATGGTTATGCCGGCAGATGTGTGAGTGTTGACCAAAACCGAAAGGCCAACTCCGCCCACTTCAATAACAACCCGATCACTATGTATAGAACGAACAGTCCCGTTAATCGTTGAGATCATTTAACGGCGCAACTCACGAATTCGAGATTTTTCTGCTGCGACGGCATCGGCCAATTTTGAAGATGCACCGCCTCTCCAAATGTGACAAATCGCCAGTGCTAGCGCATCGGTTGCATCGACAGGTTTTGGAGCTTCACTTAAATTGAGAATCTTCACAACCATCTGCGCTACTTGTGCCTTATTTGCTCGCCCGGATCCCGTTACTGCAGCCTTAACCTCGCTGGGTGTATGCATCATTACTGGGATCCCCGCTTTAGCGGCAATGAGCAAGGCAACTCCGGCAGCTTGGCCAGTTCCCATTACTGTGCGCACATTGTGTTGGGCAAAGACTCGTTCAACTGCGATGACATCGGGGCGCCACAGACAAACCCATTCATTAATCTGCCTATCGAGTTCAAGCAGACGAGACTCTAAGGAGATATCAGTTGGGGTGAGGATTACTCCAACACCAACCATTGCAAGTGGCTTGCCTACTGCACCGTCTATCACCGCGATGCCACAACGAGTTAGACCAGGATCAATCCCTAGAACTCGCATCGCACCATCCGCTCTCTTCGTAGCATCTAAACTCTAAAGACTACGCGCTAAATCCCTTGTATTACTCTAGGCTCGCCATGACTTCATCGGATACATCAAAATTACTAAATACATTCTGAACATCGTCAAGCTCTTCAATTGCATCGATCAAATCAAAAACCTTTTTTGCGCCATCTGCATCTAGCTCTATTTGAAGTGATGGCAAAAACGACGAGTCAGCGGATTCATAGTCAATACCTGCGCCTTGAAGTGCGGTTCGCACAGGAACTAAATCACTGGACTCGCTGACCACTTCAAAGGCTTCACCTAAATCATTAACCTCTTGGGCACCTGCATCGAGTACCGCTTCAAGAATTGAATCTTCCGTTAAGCCATCGATTTTCTTGACGATTACTACACCCTTGCGATTGAAAAGATAGGCAACCGAACCTGGATCAGCCATGGTTCCACCGTTACGAGTGACTGCGACTCGAACCTCTGATGAGGATCTATTGCGGTTATCAGTTAAACACTCAATCATGATTGCAACACCATTGGGACCATATCCCTCATACATAATCGTCTGATAATCAGCAGCACCTAGTTCAAGGCCAGCACCGCGCTTGACCGCGCGCTCTATGTTGTCAGCTGGCATTGAAGACTTCTTCGCTTTAGTGATGGCATCAAAAAGTGTTGGGTTGCCTTCAAGATCTGCGCCACCATTTCGAGCGGCAACTTCAATTGCACGAATCTGTTTTGCAAATACTTTGGCACGACGACTATCGATAATCGCTTTCTTATGCTTGGTAGTTGCCCACTTGGAATGGCCAGACATGATTTAACCCCTTTGCCTCTTTAACCCTTTGCCGCTGCGATATAAGTTCGAACTACTTTACCTGCTGGATAGCAACTCTTGCTACTTCTTCGATGAAATACCTATGAATGCGATGGTCTCCGGTGAGTTCAGGATGAAATGAGGTTGCCAACACACTTGCTGAGCGAACTGCAACTGGATGTGAATCCACTTCGGCAAGAACTTCTATACCAACGCCAACTCTTTCCACCCACGGTGCTCGAATAAATACTGCGCGGATCAAATCTGTCGAGCCATCTCTAAAAGAGATATCTGATTCAAAAGAGTCGACTTGGCGGCCAAATGCGTTTCGGCGAACTGTAATATCCAATCCACCGAAGGTCTCTTGCCCGGCTTTAGCATCGAGAATCTCATCTGCTAACAAAATCATTCCAGCACAGGATCCATACACTGGCATACCTTTAGAAATTCGTTCTCGCATCACATCGAAAACACCAAAAATACGGGCGAGCTGTGCAATTGTCGTTGACTCTCCACCAGGAATCACCATCGCATCAACGTGCGACACCTCATCTGGTCTACGCACCGCTAGTGGTTCGACTCCGCACGCTATAAGCGCGCTCATATGCTCGCGTACATCTCCTTGAAGTGCTAGAACTCCAACCTTCATCTCTTTAAAAGGTTACCAACCGCGCTCTGCAAGACGATGTGGGGCTGGAAGATCGGCAACATTTATCCCAACCATTGCCTCACCCAAACCTCTTGAAGCATCTGCAATAACCTTTGGGTCATCCCAAAAAGTTGTTGCGCGAACGCATGCTGCAGCACGCTGTGCAGGATTTCCAGATTTAAAGATTCCCGAACCGATAAATACTCCATCAGCCCCCATGCTCATCATGAGCGCTGCATCTGCTGGAGTTGCAATTCCACCGGCAGTAAAGAGAACCACTGGAAGTTTGCCCTTCTCGGCGACCTCACGAACTAACTCATAAGGTGCTTGTAACTCCTTTGCCGCGACATAGAGTTCATCTTCGCGAAGTGAAGACAGGCGACGAATCTCGCCATTGATTTCACGCATGTGTTGCATTGCATTAGATACATCGCCAGTACCAGCTTCACCTTTAGATCGGATCATCGCAGCACCCTCATTTATTCTTCGCAGTGCTTCTCCAAGGTTTGTTGCCCCGCAGACGAATGGAACTGTAAAACCCCATTTATCGATGTGATTCTTATAATCGGCTGGTGTTAATACCTCCGACTCATCAATGTAGTCAACACCTAAAGATTGAAGTACTTGAGCTTCAACAAAGTGACCGATACGAGCTTTTGCCATAACAGGAATTGATACAGCCGCTTTAATCTTTTCAATCATGTCTGGATCTGACATGCGGGCAACTCCGCCCTGGGCACGAATATCTGCAGGTACACGCTCTAGTGCCATCACCGCAACTGCACCAGCATCTTCAGCGATCTTTGCTTGCTCGGCGTTAACTACGTCCATGATGACGCCACCCTTGAGCATCTCTGCCATACCGCGCTTGACTCGACCTGTACCAGTTTCTTGCGACATCACCGATCTCCCATATCTTGAGACTGCCTATTTATAAAGACAGCTAGGGGATTATCCTACTTTGTCGGCGAGGGGTTTGCGCTCGGAGTTACCTGCTCAAACTCAGGCGCGCTCTGCAATAGCGCGACCCACACCTGACCCGGGGCAAAGAGAATTGGTTTTCCATCCATATCTGTCCAGGTTGTGCCTTCTATGGCACTTGCCCTAGTCCATGTTCCTGCAAACGATTTGCCATCACGCAGAATGAATCCGGTACCAGATCCAACCGTGTTAGAAAATGGAGTTATGCCCCCGACTTTGTCATGGTACTCGGAGTTCGTAATCGAAACATTTTGAATCACTAACGTACTAGCGCATAACTGTTTACCTGTTTGAACGTAATCGGGCTTTGAGTTATGAAAAAGGCTCCAACATTGTGAGGTTGAAGACCAATCGGCGCGATAACTCGTTGCTGGCCAGTGCAGTGATACAGACGTGATCTCCTGTCCAGTGGTTGGTGCATCTCCAAAACTCCAACCGACAGACTTAGCCGAGTCAATGTGATATCCCTTTTCAATAATCTTGGCCATCAGTAAATCAGCGCGCATAACCATCGAATAAGGACTTACTCGAGAGGGATCTCGTGTGTAAATTGTGGATGATTGCGATTGGGCACCTAGGTTTTGCAGATTTGCTGCTGCAATGACTGGAAGAAGTTTTTTCTGCGCACCGCTATATGCAAAGGCTATGTGACCATATTGGCTCAAGATATCGATATCGGAGATCCTGGCACTGCGAACTGGTCCAATTTCCGTGGGAATTTTGGATGAATATATGACAGCAAGTCTTGTGAGCCCACCTTCTACTTGCTCTATATATACGACATCGGCATCTTCTAAACCAATTTGAGGATGAGCTAAGTTTGTATCATCTACTTTTACAACAAGGACTGGTCCATTAGTTCCTACTCGACCACTCAACAGGTTGGTCTCAATAATTTCTTTGGGTTTCTGATCAAACCTCTCTGCAACACTGCCGCATCCACTTAGCGCTAACGCTGATATGCAAGTTATCAATAATGTTTTATAACGCATCGAATTCAAACTCATATGTAACAGGTAGCGGCGCTGTGCCAGCTAGACGAAAAAAACGAATTGCAAATTTCTTGCGTACCATCTGCGTCGAAGAAACGGCATCTGTATGAATAGCAATGGCGATGCGTATCTTGGAAGTGAGCACTTCTAGTTCGCCAAGCAATAGCTTCTCAGATGAAGATGCGTGTTCCTGTGCATCGATGACCAAAAGGCCAAGTGCACCAGATAAAACCATCTCGGCTGCAGATCGCTCTTGAACGCTGGCCTCTCTGGCTTGGTAGGCCGCCGATGTTAAAAGCATGGAAGAGGCAGGGTCGGAAAAATCACTTCGGGCAATCTCTAACGCTATTGCCGCTCTTCTCTGGAGCAAGCCATCAAGGTTTGCCCAACTAGTCTCAACTCGATGATGCAGCCGATCTAAACGAGTTGCCAAAAAAGATAGGTACCAAAGTACGACAAGAATTACTAGTGCAATGACCAGCGCTGACTTCAATCTTTATCTCCCTCTCTTGATAAGAACCGATTCCAAGGTCGGTTCTCTGACGATAGTGAGATTTTTTCTCCGCCAACTAAAGCCATTTCATAAATTGAAAAAATATCCTTAGCAACAACATCCCAATCAAAGATTTGTGCATGCTCTTTTCCAGACTTCGCTAACTCCACACGTTTGTTCTCATCGCGAAGCAGATCAATCACGACCTTTGCAAGTTCAGTTGGATTCTCGGATGGGAACAGAGCCCCATATTTTCCTGAGCCTAACAATGAATCAAATGCTGGGATGTCACTTGCCACCACACATGCGCCACCTGCTAACGCTTCGGCCAGAATAATTCCAAAGGACTCTCCCCCAGTATTTGGGGCTACGTATATCGCCACTGAAGACATAAAATCTGCCTTATCGTCTTCGGAGATCCTGCCTAGAAATTCGAAGCGGTGACGCAACTGAGGATCAATAGACTCCTCAACATCCTTTGGATCTCCAGGACCTGCTACTAGAACACGAACATCAGGAGCGAATCGGGTGATGATTGGCAGCGCCTCAAGAAGCACGTGCAAACCTTTGCGCGGCTCTTCAAATCTGCCTATGAAACCAATTGTATTGCCAGACCATTTTTCTCTAGCGACTCCATTTGCATATCGCTTTGCATATATGCCATTAGGGATTACAACGGCATCGGTTTCAAGATGGCTAGTAAGTGTTAAACGTGCCGCTTCAGAGACTGCGATGCGTGCCGAGAGTTTTTCAATTGCAGGCTCAAGAATTGGACCAATCGCATAGATAACTTTCTGATGTTTTGCTGCGGCGTGAAAGGTGCCAACCATTGGGCCTTCCGCAGCCCAACAAGCAAGCAACGAGATTGAAGGGATCGCCGGTTCGTGCAGATGCAAAATATCAAAATCACCAGAAGAGATCCATTGACGCACGCGTGAGAATGCGATCGGACCAAAAAGAACACGAGCAACAGCGCCGTTGTATGGAATCGAAATAGGTTTGCCAGCGCTGACTAAATAGTCGGGCAGATTTATCTCATCGGTCACAGGAGCTAAGACGGAGACAGAGTGACCTGCGCCAATGAGATATTCAGCTAGGTCGCGGACGTGGTTTTGTACTCCACCAGGGGTGTCCCAACCATA
>WLOR01000037.1 GCA_009699165.1 Actinomycetota bacterium
ACCCCACAGAGTTTTACGCTCGACCTACTTGCTTTACTGGACCTAACCCTTCTTGCCAATCTTATTCTGATGGTTATTTTCGCCGGCTACGAAAACTTTGTTTCACGAATCGATGTCGCAACTGAATCTAAAGATCGACCACATTGGATGGGAACAATCGACTTTAGTGGACTTAAAATTAAGTTAATAGGCTCACTTGTAGCGATCTCCGTAATTGAGTTGCTAAAAGACTTTATCGAATTATCAGGGCAAGACCATGTCGGTGGAGGAACAAAATGGCGAATAGTTATTCACCTTACCTTTGTTGCTTCAGGAGTTTTATTCGCTCTTATGGACTGGATCGCTGATAAGAGAGAGTTCCACGGTACGCACTCGTAATGCGTTTAGACATTCTTGCTGCACTTTCAGGTGCAATGATTGCTCTTCAAGCCCGAGCAAATGGTGAACTCTCGCACAGACTAAACAATGGTTTAGAGGCTGCTCTAGTTTCCTTTGGGTCGGGACTAATCATCATCTCTGTAATTGCTGCCTTTAATCCTTCTATAAAAACGGGTATTTCTAACTTACGAAGTTCAGTTTCACGTGGAGAAATCGCACGGTGGAAACTTTTGGCCGGTGCACTTGGTGGAACTTTTGTTGCCATTCAAACCCAAATCGTTCCTCTCATTGGTGTTGCAATCTATTCTGTGGCCTCGATTGCAGGCCAAACGGCCGTGTCATTGGTTGTGGATCGGATTGGACTAACAGGTGGAGGCAAGAAAGCTATTACCCCACGGCGAATATCAGCGGCAATCCTGACTGTCGTAGCGGTCTTAGTCTCAGTCTTAGATCGCATAGACGCTAAGAATTTATCGATGATAGCCGTTGTTGCGGGCTGCATTGCAGGTGCTGTCGTCGGTGTTCAGCGTGCATTGAACGGTGAAATTAACGAGTATTCACATCAGAGTTTTACAACTTCATTACTGAATTTCATAACTGGTACTTCGCTTTTAGTCATACTGATACTGATTGGGGTTTTAACACATCGCATTCACTTGGTCGCACTTCCTTACGGACCATGGTGGATATATACAGGCGGAGTAATTGGTGTCATCTATATCGCATTCACATCAACAATTGTTCAACACTTAGGGGTATTAACTTTTACGCTATTTAGTGTTGGAGGCCAACTTGTGGGCTCATTAATAATTGATTTAGTTTCACCTACACATGGAGTGCATGTCAGTAGTTATTTAGTCACTGGAATTGTAATGACTTATGCCGGAGTTATCGCCGGTGGCGTAAGTAGTTCACGAGTGCGGAAACCAGCGAAGCACAAATAAAGAAAGTTGCAATGGCATATGACCATGTCTTTACCCATGGCAAAGTTGCTGCATAGAATCCTGCCAACGTAATTCCTACGCCCCACAACAGTGCCCCTAATGCGTTAGCAGTTAAGAATTTGTAGTAGTTCATTTTAGAGGCACCTGCGATTGGTGGAACAAATGTACGTATCCATGGGAAGAATCGTGCGGCGACAACGGCCCACCATCCAGTATGCTCGTAGAAACTCTCAGAACGAGCGATCATTGCCTGCATTCGAGGAGAATTGTGCTTCTCTAAATATGGACGTCCAACTAGTCGACCTAATACAAAACCAATCTGATCGCCAAAAAATGCCGCTATGAAAATAACGGTAATCAAGATAAGAATATTGACATCTTTATGAGCAGCGGCAACCAAACCTGCGCTAAAGAGAATTGAGTCTCCAGGCAGAAAAAACGCGAATAAAACAGCGGTTTCAAAGAAGATTATCGCTCCAGTAACGAGATAGATCAGGTACGGAGCAAGAGTTGAGAGTTGGGCATCAAATGATGCAGCAAGTTCAATCACACGGACTTCTTGACTGCAGCAGCAACGGCCTTAGTGACGTTTGGATCAAAGACACTAGGAACAATAAATGAGGCATTCAACTGCTCTGGGGATACACAGTCAGCAATTGCCTCTGCGGCGGCAACTAATAATTTGTCAGTAATTGTGTGTGCATTTGCATCGAGAAGTCCTCGGAAGATTCCCGGAAATGCTAATACATTGTTAATTTGATTCGGTTGGTCACTTCGACCTGTTGCAACTACGGTTGCATATTTACGAGCAATTACGGGATCAATCTCGGGGTCTGGATTAGCAAGTGCAAAGATGATTGCACCAGGTGCCATAGATGCAGCATCTGATTCGGTAATGACATTTGGTGCGCTAACACCGATAAATACATCAGCACCTTTCATCGCTCCAGAGATGTTTCCAGAGAAATTCTCAGGATTACTATTATCGATAAACCATTGCTGCATCGAATCTTCAGATTTCATTTCATTGGTAATAACTCCATGATGATTAAATCCAATAATATTCTTGGCACCGTTGAGGACTAACAGCCGTGCAATTGCATTTCCAGCGGCGCCAACACCGCTAAGAACTATTTTTACTTCAGAGAGATTCTTTTTTACCAGCTTGAGCGAATTGCGAAGTGCAGCCAACACAACGATTGCGGTCCCATGTTGGTCATCATGAAAAACAGGAATGTCTAAGAGTTCACGAAGGCGACGCTCAACTTCAAAACAACGGGGTGCCGAGATATCTTCTAAGTTGATTCCACCATAAACAGGGGCAATCAACTGAACAGTGCGGACAATTTCATCAACATCTTGGGTATCAAGACATACTGGCCAGGCATCAACATCGGCGAAGCGTTTGAACAGCGCCGCTTTGCCCTCCATGACAGGAAGAGCCGCTGCGGGGCCGATATTGCCAAGGCCCAAAACCGCTGATCCATCAGTTACAACAGCGACAGTATTGCGCTTAATCGTTAAGCGCCGGGCATCTGCAGGGTCATCGACAATTGCTTGGCAAATTCGCGCAACGCCTGGTGTGTAAGCGCGTGATAAATCGTCGCGAGTTTTGAGAGGAACTTTTGAAGTTACTTCAATCTTGCCACCGAGGTGTAATAGAAATGTTCGATCACTGACCTTGCGAACCGTTAAATCCTGATTCTTTGCCAAAGCGACCGTGATGTCTTCTGCGTGTGCAGAGTCGATGGTGTCACAAGTTATATCGATGACGACTTTTTCAAGCAGAGATTCAACTACGTCAAGGGCTGTAATAGTTGCGCCAGCACCGGTAATAACGGCGGTCGCAAGTGCTACAGGCTGTGAAGATGGAGGACCTTCGACGCGGATGGTGATTCCATAACCTGGTGATGTAGATGCCATTTAAACCACGCCATAAAGTCTGTCACCGGCATCACCCAAACCTGGAACTATATAGCCGTGCTCGTTTAATTTTTCATCAAGAGCGCCAGTGACAATCGTGATTGGAACCGTGCTTGATGCGAACTCTTTTTCAACTGCTGCAATACCTTCAGGCGCAGACAAGATACAGATTGCCGTGATGTCATTTGCACCTAATTCGATTAGGTAATGAAAAGCTGCAATCAAAGTTCCACCTGTTGCAAGCATTGGATCAAGGACAAAGACTTGCCGACCCGACAAATCATCTGGAAGTCTGTTGGCATAAGTACTAGCTTGTAAAGTTTTTTCATCCCGAACCATTCCAAGAAAACCAACCTCAGCGGTTGGAACCAACTTGCTCATTCCTTCGAGCATTCCAAGACCTGCTCGTAAAATTGGTACAACAACTGGCCTTGGCTCGGCCATTTTTAATCCCATAGTTTTAGTTACCGGCGTAGTTATCGCCACAGAGTGAGTGCGTACATCGCGAGTTGCTTCGTAGGCTAATAGAGTTACTAGTTCTTCTACTAGACGACGAAATGTCGGCGAATCTGTGCGTTCGTCTCGCAAAACCGTCAATTTGTGGGCAATTAGCGGGTGATCTGCAACATGTACTTTCATGCCCCTTACCTTACAGGGCTTTCATTCTTTTCCAATGAGTGGAACTATGAGCATATGCCCGAATTCGACGAAGAGCTCTCAGAAGACATCGAAGAGTTTGATGCACTCGATGACGTGCCCGAGGCGAATCTGAAAGTAAGCGGCATCACAAATGAGTTAGATATAGCAGTAGCCGCCTGGCATGAAGATGGTCGATGGACATTGGGGATACTTCCAGATCCATCCGATATTGCTCAGATAATTACAAGCCTTAAATCACAACAAACTAATGGTGGAGCAATCGCCCTCATATCAATCGATGAAGAGTTTTTTATTTTAATTCGAGTATTGGGTTCGCATATTTCCCTTTTTCTCAGCGATGCAACATGCGCTTTAGATTATCCAGTGGCCGAAGAGTTGTTAGAGATCGCAGATATTCCACTGCCTGAAGATGACGATGAAGAACCTAATCCAATCGGTCATATTGATATTTTGTCGGATCTCGGAATGAATGGAATGGAGCTATCAGCACTCTGTGATGATGCCGAATTATTTCCTGATGAGCAGTTAGAGGCCATTGCAAATCGGCTAGGTTTTGGCGATCAGTTTGCAGAGTTATTAGAGCTGTGAGCGATGAAGAGTTAATGCACATCGCGTTAGGTGTTGCCCAAGATGCCCTTGCAAGTGACGATGTACCAGTCGGAGCAATCATCATTAATAAAGATGGTGAAATAGTTGCGACCGCCCACAACGAGCGTGAACTTCATAACGATCCGACCTCGCATGCTGAAATTCTCGCCTTGCGTCGAGCAGCGCAGCAATTGGGGCAGTGGCGATTAGAAGATCACACAATCGTTGTCACATTAGAACCCTGCCCAATGTGCGCTGGGGCGATTGCGCAATCACGAATATCGACCGTGGTTTTTGGCGCGTGGGATGAAAAAGCAGGAGCAGTAGGCTCGATGTGGGATCTGATTCGTGACCCACGTTCGCTATATAAGGCAGAGGTTAGAGGCGGTGTTTTAGAGAAAGAGTGTGCTCAAATTTTGAAGGAGTTTATACAAGGAGTTCGTAAGAGGGATTGAGAATTACTAGTGAGCCATCCTCCTCACCGACCATTCCCTCCGCCCGCAATTGAGAACCGACTTCAAGGCCCGCGATATCTCGGCGACCTAAGAACTGCAGTGATACTCCGCCAGTTTCATCCCAAATCTCCACCTGCAAAGTTGGAGCTGCACCACGAGGCGCAGTTCTAATCGACGTTACTCGCCCTTGAACTTGGGCCCTCTTTCGCCATTGAATATCACCAATTAAAGTGACGTTTTCGGCGTAGTGACTTACTGGCTCAATGTTTTGAGGTGTTGAAACCTTTGCAACAACAGGGGCAACAACAGGGGCGGCAACTTTAGTTTCATGAGACGTATGGATTTCTATCGTAGATGCCGATGCAATGCGGTCAACATCGAAAGGAACAATCGTTGCAACCACGCGTGGTAATTGCGAGATTGGCGCGGCGATAAGTTCGGCAGTTTGATCATGGAGTAATCGCCCTAAGAATCCCGAATACGAACGGCGAGGGAGTAATAAAGTAAGTTCAACATCGGTTTTTTCAGTCATGCGAATTGCATAATCTAAAGCTGAGTTTGCCAAACGTCGATCAGGACAGTCAATTAGCTCAAGTGTTACATCATCGAGTGCATCAGATGCGGCCCAGGCTGCTTGAATCTCTTCGGCGCGAAGATCATCAATCACAAAGTGAACTGCGGTTATATTGCGTGGATTCAAACTGCGCGCATAACGAACTGCACCAATTGTCGCGATATCAACGCTATCTACAAGAACAGTTACATCATGTCTAGAAATCGACGTTGCACGCTTCTGATGCTCCTTAACAGTTAGTGCATCTTGCTCACGTGTGTACTGGCGGCGCAAACGTAAGAAGGTCATAACAAGGATTGGCGCAGTGACTAATACCAACCAAGCACCCTCTGTAAATTTAACGACGGCAAAGATTATTACGACGGCAAGAGAAACTGTTCCAGAAAGCCCGTTAACAAAAATCTTAAATCTCCATGCGCCATCTTTATGGCGAATTGCATGTCGTACCATTCCAAAGCCGGCCAAAGTAAAGCCCGTAAATACTCCAAGTGCATAAAAAGCAACTAGATGCTCAACAGAGCCAGCAGTGAACAGAACTAGGAAAATACCACCTCCGGAGAGAAGAAGGATTCCATTTGAAAAAGCTAAGCGGTGTCCACGTTTTGTGAGTTGTCGAGGCAGATATCCATCGGTTGCAACGAAGTTACATAAAAGAGGAAAGGCGCTATACGTTGTATTTGCACCAGCAAAGAGAATTAACATCGTCGCAAGTTGGACCATAACGAACATGACTTGCCCAAAAGCACCGTCACCCACAATTGTTTTAGCAATCTGTGAAATAACCGTCGGTGTACCTAACTCATAAGGCATGGCATGGATCTTGTGCGCGAACCAAGAGACTCCTAATACAAGCGAGCCAAGCAGGAAACTCATCGTTACCAATGTGCGACGCGCATTAACGTGCTCAGGTTGTTGAAAGAGGGCAACGCCATCTGAGATAGCTTCGAGTCCAGTCAAGGAAGAGCCACCATTTGCAAATGCACGGAGCAAAATAAATATCGCAGCAAAGGTTAGGAGTCCATGGCCTTGGCCCAATGGAACAGCCCCTTCATGATTTGTTGCAAGTACATCTAAGGTCCCGTTGAACTGACGGTAAAGGCCCATTGAAAAGACAATAAACATGCAAGCGATAAAGAAATAGGTAGGCATTGCAAATGCTTTGCCAGCCTCCTTAACTCCGCGCAGATTTCCATAAGTCAAGATTGCAATGACGACAAGAATCATCGGAATTTTCCATGACAGAAGCGATGGGAAAGTTGAAATAATCGCTGCAACACCTGCAGAAGATTGAATTGCCACGGTCACGATGTAGTCAAGCATTAAAGCAACTGCCGCAACTTGTGCAACTACTGGCCCAAAATTATCGCGGGAAACTATGTAGGCTCCGCCAGTCTTTGTATATACGTTAATAACGTTGCGATATGACAAAGTAATGATGGTAAGGATGACAAGAATTACAGCCGTCATAGGCATCAAGATTGAAAATGCTGCAAGACCAAAAGCCGGCAACAGCGCGATAAGAATCTGCTCAGATCCATATGCCGACGAAGAGATACAGTCAGACGAAAGGATGCCTAGAGCAAAACGCTTTTTAAGGCGTTGATGCCCAAGTGAGTGCCGGTTAAGCGGGTTACCTAATATACGACGCTTGATTGTGTATGCAAGCGAATCCTTCAGGTGCGCATGGTCCTGAAGTACAACTGGTGTGGGCGCATCATCGGTCCACGATTTAGGCACTTGAACTCCTTAATTAATTGCGACATACGCAATTTCATTGCAATGGCTCTATGGTAGAGCGCACCGGCTTCAACTTCTTGCAGGCGGAGCGTATGCTCGGCTCATGCGCACACAGTTATATATTGATGGTCAATGGGTAGATGGTGCCAGCAAGGTCGCCGTCCATGATCCAAGTGATGGCTCGGTTATTGCCGAAGTTTCTCTGGCATCAGATGCTCAGTGTGAGGCCGCCATTGTGGCCGCCGATGCAGCGGCAATAGCGTGGGCAAAAACGGCTCCACGATTTAGATCAGAAATTCTGCGCAAAGCCTTTGAGATTATGACAAGTGAGATTGAGCAGATTGCAACGTTGATCTCGCGCGAAAATGGGAAAGCGATGCCCGATGCTCGCGGTGAAGCAGGGTATGCAGCAGAGTTTTTCCGCTGGTTTGCCGAAGAGGCTGTCCGCACACCTGGGGATTTCAGAAAATCACCTTCAGGGGATAAGCGGATTCTGGTTACTCATCAACCAATAGGTCTGTCCATTCTTATTACCCCGTGGAACTTTCCAGCCGGAATGGCAACTCGCAAAATTGGTCCAGCGGTCGCCGCGGGTTGCACCATGATTTTAAAACCCGCAACAGAGACGCCTTTGACTGCAATGTATATCGTCGACATCTTGGAGCGTGCAGGCTTACCTAAGGGCGTACTGAATTTGGTATTACCAGAAAAAACGGGACCAGCGATTTCTAAAATGCTACATGACCCACGAGTTAAGAATCTTTCATTCACTGGTTCAACCGAGGTTGGACGAGTATTACTTAAGGAAGCTGCAGACAATGTAATTCGCTGCTCGATGGAGCTCGGTGGGAATGCTCAAGTTATCGTGCATGATGATGCAGATTTAGAAATTACAATCCCACAGTTACTTCTTGCCAAGATGCGCAATGGCGGTGCTGCATGTACATCTGCAAATAGAATTTATGTACAACGTTCAATCGCGGAAAAATTCATCGCCGAATTAACTAAGTCAATGTCGGCTTTTGTGATGGGACGCGGGACTGATGCAACAACTACATTAGGTGCAAGCGTCTCAATGAAAGAGCGCAACAAGATTGCAGAAATCGTCGATGAATCAATCGCAGCAGGAGCACAAGTAAAAGTAGGAGGCACTACGCCCGAAGGGGACGGCGCTTTTTATCCAGCTACCGTGCTAACTGTAGAGAAAGATAATCCAATTCTTAACCACGAAATCTTTGGCCCAGTTGCGCCAGTGGTTATTTTTGATACCGATGCAGAGGGTATTGCTTTGGCAAATGACACTGACTTTGGCCTTATTAGTTACGTCTTTTCGTCAAACCTCACACGAGCATTGCGTACTGCCGAGGCGATGGAGTCTGGAATGGTCGCAATAAATAAAGGTGTGATTTCAGATCCCGCAGCCCCATTTGGTGGCGTCAAACAATCAGGTTTGGGTCGCGAGGGTGGATTTGATGGCATTCACGAGTTCTTGCAGACAAAATACATCGGCGTCGAGATCTAAGTCTTTCAACCAAAGAATGAAATATTTGATCCATGCAGGCCCTGGGAAGACTGGGACAAAAACATTACAAAGTTGCTGGAATATAAATCGGGAACTATTGCAATTGCATGGAGTTCATTACCCCGAGAATTATCGAAACTTGAATGCGCACCACCAGGTGGCACATTCGATTGTGGGAAGCTTGCATATCCTCGAAGCAATTTTTCAACAGGATCTCTCTGAATTTGAGCTACATGGTTATCTGCTAAATATTCGCAAAGAAGCCGAAAATCTGGGTTGTAAATATATCTTGCTCTCATCCGAATCTTTTGCCCGACTAAGTATCGACGATTTCAAGAGATTCTTCAAAGAGATTCTAATTGAACAGACAGACACTGTGGAAGTTTTGTGGATTGATAGAGAGATTGAATCGGCCATGGAATCTTATATATGGCAGGGGATTAACACAGGTGATTACTGGGAAGAAAGCCAGAGAGAATTTCTGCGAAATAAAATACAGGAAAGACACAATCTTTCAGTTACATTAGTTGCAGAGTTTGCATCAAATCCAAATATCAATATCCACGTGATTCCCTATCTCCATATAGACGGGATAAGTTATATTCGTAAACTTCATGAAATATTTCTGCCTGTAGATATTTCTGAACAGATTGTTTTAGAGACTTCAAGGCAACCTCTCAACCGATCCGGCGGAAGTGCCGTGAAAGAGAAATTAAATGAGTTCAATTCAATAAATGTGACAAGAGATTGGGATTTCCTTGATTCAAAAATAGTGAATTCAGACAAATACCCAAGAGAGAGGCAACGACTTGAAAAATACCGTGAACTACTTTGGGAAAACGAGAATCTCACCTGCCAAATCCGCGAACTCAGCGTTGAGCATAACGTCGTAGACAATTTCGGTGGATGGAGGCTATTAACCTATATTCAACATATAAAGTCCCTCTTGCGGAGGTATGGCCAGATCAAGAGCTAGGTAATGCTTTTTTTGCTTCTTGTCCGACTCTTCCTTTCAGCGCTCCCGCTAAGTACCAAAATGTCTCTGCTGTTCTCTCCTGCCTTATAGATACATTTTGACTGGACCAAGCGCTTGTGTCATGTATTCGGTAAGTGGACAATCTTTCCTCTGAATAATGTATTTTTCCGCTGTCTGCCAATGCCGCAAAAATAAGCCAATCGACAGGAAGAAGCGAGTGGATACCCTCTAGGAATCCTTTCTGAATTACTTTGTTTCTAAACATAACCGAACATGTCATTATGAAATTCCCTTTTCCGAGTTTAAGTTCGGGATTTTCAGCAGGAAAATTACTAATGTGATTTCTAAGTTCTAAGGCGTAATTTACGTCAGATCTTTCATTCAAGATTTCGACGTCATGGCAGAAAAGTGAAGTACCTATATTTCGATCCAAGAAATCCAGTTGGAGTTGCAATTTATAGGTTACGTTCCAAAAATCATCACCTTCACACAAAGCGATGTAGTCAGAGTCCAGCCATGTCAAAATCATCGCAATATTGGAAACCCCTTTTTGCCATTGATTCTCATTTTCCAAAATGAGCAAAATCTTGTCAGGATTAGAAGCATAAAACTTAAGTAAAATCTCCTTTGTGCCATCTGTAGAACAATCATCGTGAACTATGATTTTATAAAGAAAGTTTGTGTTCTGCTCTATAATTGAATTCAAACACTTCTCGATGTAGTTGACATGATTAAATGTATTAATCAAGACACATACTCGATACTTTGTATTAGGGTCGCCTATTAATTCAGCATTTTCGAAATCAACGACATATTTCACTGGAACCTCATCACTCAGGAAGCTCGATTAGAACTAAAGCAAAATCTAACCACGATAATCACTACAAGGTGTACATTTGTCTGACTAGCGGCATAAGAGTCCAAAAGAGGTCAAATGAATTTAGATAAGAATTCAAATATTGATGCTCAATATTATGAGAACCTTAGTTTTGTAGAGAGAAAATCGGTAGTTTTTTTCGGTGTTCAATCCGCCAGTCTTGGCGATTTTTCCGAGGTAGCCCTGAATTTGAACTACAGTCCAATCTACGTTGACAACCTAGAATTGAAAAAGGAAGTCTCACCCAATGAGAGTTTAGGTATCTCTCAACTTCAAGATTTTCATTTCCAACTACCAACCGTCATTTCAATCGTGACTCCCGATGCACGCGAAAAAGCAACAGCACACGCCTCAAAATTGGGATTTCAGAATTTTCCAGCGTTCATTAGTCCTAGTGCGATAATTTCGAGTAACGCCGTGATTGAAAACGGGGTTTTTGTGAATACCGCAGCGATAGTTGGTCAATCTGCTCACGTATCAAGAAACTCAGTGATAAATAGGGCAGCCAATATTGGACATCATGTCTCGATTGGGGAATTCACCCATATTGCCCCGTCAGCGTGCATATTAGGGTTTACCTCCATTGGAGATCGCGTTTTTATAGGCGCTAACTCCACTATTTTGAACAATATCAAGATTGGCTCTGGGGCAGTGATTGGAGCTGGCGCTGTAGTGCTGCACGATGTTCTTGCTGGCCAAACTGTTGTTGGTAACCCCGCCAGAGTGATTAAGGGCTAATGGCAGATGCGTCTTGATCCTATTCCGGTGATGCAGCCCAAGTTGCCGCCCCTGGAGCACGTTAGTAACTATTTAGAGAAAATGTATTCCAATGGCATTTACAGTAATCATGGTCCTTTAGTAAAAATGCTTGAAAAGCGATATGCAGATTACTTTAATGTTGATGCGGATCTGGTTGTATTAAGCTCTAGCGCGACGCAGGCGCTAGAAGGGGCTGTAAAACTTAGCCCCGCAGAAACATTTTATGTACCCGCCTTTACATTCCCCGCACCAGCTCTTTCAGTGATTAATTCGGGTAAAGAGACCTCTTTCCTAGACGTTGACGCTTTAAATTGGCATTTAGATTTAGAGCCCATTGGAAGCACAAAAGACCAAGGGATAATGTATGTATTACCATTTGGATCCTCCTACATTGATCCCAAAGTTTACCAATTTGAAAATGTAATAATCGATGCTGCTGCTTCAATCGGAAATATAGATTTGGTTTTGTCTGATCTTCCGAAAAGCTGGGTAGTTGTTTTTTCACTTCATGTAACAAAGGTGCTAGGAGTTGGCGAAGGTGGTATTTCCATATTTGGTAACTCTGCTGCTGCCAATCAATTTCGAGCCTGGATAAATTTTGGTTTTTCCGGAAATCGAAACTCGAACAGTAATGGCACGAACGCCAAGATGTCTGAAATTACCGCCTCTTTTGGGCTTTCCGCACTCGACCTAGCGGAAGAAGAATTTGAAGAATGGAAAGCATCACGAAAGTTAGTGAATAAAATTGAGGACGCGACAGGTTTGAAATCCTTTTCAAGGGATCTCGGAGGACATAACCCATATTGGATTGTGGACTTTGAAAGCGCGGACCGGAAAATTGAAGCCGTTCGAAAGTTGTCGGACGCGCAGATTGAATCTCGCGATTGGTGGTCATCTGGAGCTAAGGCAATGACAATCTTCAATGAGTTTACTAGGGACCGAACTTTTCCAAATACGGAATCTATAACTGGCCGTACTCTTGGCCTTCCATTTTTTCGTGGGCTCACTAGTAAACAATGCGACGCCATATTCAACTGCTTAAATTAGATAATCACTGCTTAGCAAACTTGGGTTTGAGCACTCAGAACTCTCTGGCGGAGGATGAGGGATTTATCCTCTGCAACCTGGGTAATTCC
Source organism: Actinomycetota bacterium (assembly GCA_009699165.1). GTDB lineage: Bacteria > Actinomycetota > Actinomycetes > Nanopelagicales > Nanopelagicaceae > Planktophila. The sequence goes on from WLOR01000037.1 coordinate 12,530, forward strand.
CCGATTTTTAGGTAATCGGGACATGAAGCCAATTTAGCATTTCTACCTTAAAAAAGCATCGGCTTTTTCAGAGTCTATTTGGCCTTGAGGATTTGATGAAATTCACTATTTCTTGCAGACCAAGTTCATTGGCGTTGAGATCTAAGTAATTTTAAAGCTCTTCCGGCATCAAGATATTTGCTTCGGTTCTCGCAAAGAAATCAGGCAGGGCTTTTCTTTTCGCCTTTTTACCCCAACCGAATCGATTCCAAGATCTTTTTCCTATTCCCTTGTCTGAATTAGTCGCATCAAACCAACACCCGGTTCTGTCTAGTGTGTACTTCACCGAGTACCCACTAAGTTCTAACTCAATACTTTTCTTGTGAAGCAAAAGTTCGGTTTGCTCTAGATAGCGGTGAGAATTCTTAGTTCGAAGTTCTATGATGAGAGAA
>WLOR01000038.1 GCA_009699165.1 Actinomycetota bacterium
ATTGCAATGGTAGATAAAGCCGAATACAAGCGACGCCAATATCCGCCTGGCACAAAGGTGTCGGCCCGAGCTTTTGGTAAAGATCGACGACTTCCAATGACATCGCGCTGGAATGAGTCCTAACTTATTGCAAACTCCTTGCAACTCGCACTATTTAAACTATTAAGTAGAATTGCCATATGAAATCAATTATTAATTGGTTATTTACGCGCAACCGCGTTATTGATTTCTGCCTGTCGACTTCCTGCAGCTGCTGATTTTTATTGCACCTTCGCTCGCTTTAATTATCAATCAACCATTTCACTTTATTCCTAGGGAGAATTATGACAATTTATAACAACATCACAGAGGCGTTCGGAAATACACCTCTTGTTAGAATTAATAAAATAAACGATGGCGCGCAAGGCAATGTCTATGCAAAGTTGGAGTTTTATAATCCAACATCGTCAATCAAAGATCGCCTAGGAATTGCAATGATCGATGCGGCCGAAGCAAGTGGCGTACTCAAGCCCGGCGGAACAATTGTTGAGGCAACCTCTGGAAACACTGGGATTGGAGTTGCAATGGTTGCAGCAGCTCGCGGATATAAATCGATTTTTACCATGCCAGAGTCGGTATCAAAGGAGCGACGCAAACTCATTCTTGCTTTCGGAGCCGAACTTGTCTTGACACCTGCGGCCGAGGGCATGAAAGGCGCTGTTGCCGCGGCCGAAAAGCTTGGTGAGTCAGGAGCCGTCTTAGTTCGCCAATTTGAAAATGAGGCTGGCCCTGCAATTCACTATGCAACCACCGGCCCAGAAATCTGGCGCGATCTTGATGGAAAAGTCGATGCATTCGTCTCGGGAATTGGAACCGGCGGAACAATCACGGGCACGGGTCGATTCTTAAAAGAGAAAAACCCCGCAATTAAAGTATTTGGTGTCGAACCTGCGGCTTCACCAATTTTAAATGGTGGAGCTCCAGGACCACACCCACTCCAAGGTATTGGACCAAACTTTATTCCCAATATTCTCGATCGCACCGTCTATGACGAGATTCTGGATGCAACTGCAGATGATGCAATCAAATATGCGCGCAGAGCAGCAGCAGAAGAGGGAATCTTGGCTGGAATATCTTCAGGTGCAACTTTGTGGGCAGCCATTGAAATAGCAAAGCGTCCGGAGTTTGCCGGAAAAAACATCGTTGTAATTCTGGCCTCATCAGGCGAAAGATATCTTTCAACAATCTTGTATCAAGATTTAGCGGAATAAATGTCCTTAATCGATCGAATTGTTGAGGACCTCGATAACGCCCTTGCTCATGATCCAGCTGCGCGAAGTCGTTTAGAGGTCGCTTTGGCTTACCCCGGCGTGCATGCAGTTTGGGGTCATCGAATCTCACATTATTTGTGGAACCACGGATTTAAATTGATTGCACGAATTCATTCAAATTTTATTCGAACCTCTACAGGCATAGAGATTCACCCTGGCGCAAGAATTGGTCGAAGATTTTTCATTGATCATGGAATGGGAGTCGTCATCGGTGCAACCACCATTATCGGCGACGACGTCATGCTCTACCACGATGTCACATTGGGGGCTCGTGGCGGTGATTTTGGAAAACGGCATCCAACCATTGATAACGATGTAGTTATTGGCGCTGGTGCGCGCGTGCTCGGAAACGTGACCGTGGGCGAGGGATCGCGCATCAGCGCTAACGCAGTTATTACAAAGGACTTACCGGCGCGGAGCATGTTAAACAGCGCTGAATTCTTTGTTATTTAGCCATTTAACACGGCTGTAACCTGCATTTGCAAGAATCTGCACCATGGCCTCAGAGATAAGCAAGCAACAGGAGTTTGTTCTTCGTACAGTTGAAGAGCGCAACATCCGTTTTGTGCGCTTGTGGTTCACCGATGTTTTGGGCTTTCTCAAATCAGTTGCAATTGCGCCTGCAGAGTTAGAAAACGCCTTCGACGAAGGTATTGGATTTGATGGATCGGCAATCGAAGGCTTCGCTCGTGTCACTGAATCAGACATGTTGGCCAAGCCAGATCCCACGACGTTTTCGATTTTGCCGTGGCGGACAGAGTCTCCTGGCGCGGCTCGAATGTTTTGCGACATTACGATGCCAGATGGAACCGCCTCGCCGGCAGATCCCCGCAATGTTTTGCGGCGTACGCTCGATAAGGCTGCTTCGATGGGGTACACGTGTTACACCCACCCAGAGATTGAGTTTTTCTTATTCAAGTCAAAGCATGAAGCTGGCGCAGTTCCTGTTCCAGTAGATCAAGGTGGCTACTTCGACCATACTCCCGCAGTAGTTGGCCATGACTTTAGACGTCAGGCGATCACCTTGTTAGAGGCGATGGGAATATCGGTTGAGTTTTCACACCATGAAGGTGGACCAGGACAACAAGAGATTGATTTACGCGATGCCGATGCGCTAACAACGGCCGATAACATAATGACTTTCCGTCATGTCATCAAAGAGGTTGCAATGGACCAAGGTTTCCATGCATCGTTTATGCCAAAACCTTTTACCGATCACCCTGGTAGCGGTATGCATACTCACGTCTCTCTCTTTAAAGGCGAAGAGAATGCTTTCTATGATGCAAATGCCCAGTACAACTTATCTAACATTGGCCGCTCATTCATCGCTGGCATTCTCAAGCACGCACCAGAAATCACTGCGATTACTAATCAGTGGGTGAACTCTTACAAACGCCTGCATGGCGGGGGAGAAGCACCAGCAGTTATTAACTGGGGGCCAAGTAATCGCGGTGCACTGGTTCGATTGCCTATGTATAAGCCAGGCAAGGAAAATTCAACGCGTATTGAATTTAGGTCACCAGATACTGCATGTAATCCATATCTTGCATATGCAGTGATGTTAGCGGCAGGATTAAAAGGCGTTGAAGAGAGCTATGTTTTGAGCGAGTCAAATGATCCGATCTCATTGCCAACCGATCTCAACGAAGCGATTCTCCAGATGGAAAAAAGTGCTTTAGTGCGCGAAACTTTAGGCGAGCATGTCTTTGAGTATGTACTGCGCAATAAGCGAGCAGAATGGCGTGATTACAGTCGCCAAGTGAGCGCGTATGAACTCGATAGGTATTTGCCAGTTCTCTAGCCTTGGCATTACCCTTAACTCATGGTGAGAAGTACATGAACTTTCCGAAACAATCACCATCATCGATGCCAGTGCATCGCTACGAACCATTTCACCCTATCGATTTACCAGATCGCACATGGCCTTCTAAGAGGATTACTCAAGCCCCTAAATGGTGCTCGGTAGATCTGCGCGATGGCAACCAGGCACTTATTGACCCGATGGATACACCTCGCAAATTAGAGATGTTTAAACTTTTGGTCGCAATGGGATACAAAGAGATTGAAGTTGGTTTCCCAAGTGCATCGCAGACCGATTTTGATTTTGTTCGCAAGATTATTGAAGAGGATTTAATCCCTGATGATGTAGTCATTCAAGTTTTGACTCAGGCGCGTGAAGCACTTATAAAACGTACCTTTGAATCAATTAAGGGATCTAAGCAGGCGATTGTTCACCTTTATAACTCAACTTCGACGCTGCAGCGCCGAGTCGTCTTTGGTTTGGATAAAGAGGGCATCAAAAAGATTGCTACCGATGCCGCCCAGATCTGCTTAGATTTGGTATCAACGGTTCCGCAGACACAAGTTTCCTTCGAATATTCACCAGAGTCCTACACGGGCACGGAATTAGAGTTTGCAGTCGAGGTGTGTAACGCAGTTAATGCGGTATGGAAGCCAACACCAAGTTGGAAGACGATCATGAATCTGCCTGCAACAGTAGAGATGGCAACTCCAAACGTCTATGCAGATTCAATCGAATGGATGTGTCGAAATCTAGTAAATCGCGACAGCGTAATTGTTTCGCTCCATCCACATAATGATCGAGGCACGGGGGTTGCAGCGGCCGAGCTTGGATATTTAGCAGGCGCTGACCGTATAGAAGGAACACTCTTTGGAAACGGCGAGCGCACTGGCAACGTATGTCTTGTGACGCTTGGAATTAATTTAGTGACACATGGAATTGATCCGCATATTGATTTTTCAAATATCGATGAAGTGCGTCGCATCGTTGAATACGCCAATCAACTCCGTGTTCCAGAGCGCCACCCTTATGGTGGAGATTTAGTATTTACTGCTTTTTCAGGCTCACACCAAGATGCGATTAAAAAGGGCTTTGATCACATGGCAAAGGATGCCAAAACTGCCGGACGCGAAGTACGTGATCACACGTGGGCGGTTCCGTATCTTCCGATTGATCCATTAGATATCGGTCGAAGCTATGAGGCCGTGATTCGTGTAAATTCTCAGTCTGGCAAGGGCGGTGTTGCCTATCTGATGAAAAATGAGCACCACTTAGATTTGCCACGTCGCTTACAGATTGAGTTCTCAAAAGTTGTTCAGGCAAAGACCGATACCGAAGGTGGCGAGATTAGCTCCGATGGTTTGTGGTCGGTCTTTGAAGATGAATACTTGCCAACACAAGGTGCACCATGGGGACGTTTTCGCCTCAAAGGGTTGAGTCAGACATCTGTTTTAGATGAAGATGTTCATTTAACGGTTTCAATTACCGACAGAGGAGAGCTGCACGAGCTTAAGGGACAAGGGAATGGTCCGATTGCCGCTTTCTGCAACATCCTCCAGAGCTATGGAGTTGATGTCAGAGTTCTAGATTATTACGAGCATGCATTATCTGCTGGTGGCGATGCTTCGGCGGCTGCCTACCTTGAGTGTGCAATACATGGAGAAGTCTTTTGGGGAGTCGGAATCGATCCCAATACCACCACGGCATCGCTAAAAGCTGTCGTGTCTGCCATTAATCGCGCTATTCGCTAATCAACGCACTACCTTTACCCATATGAGTTTATATAGGGATGAAGCCATTGTGCTGCGCACCCAAAAACTCGCAGAGGCCGATCGGATCATCACTCTTTTAACCAGAGATCATGGGCGCATTCGTAGCGTCGCAAAAGGTGTTCGACGCACTATGTCTAAGTTTGGGGCACGCCTAGAACCAGGTAGCCACATCGATGTTCAGCTTTATGCTGGAAAGGTTTTTGACACAGTCACCCAGGTTGAAGCGGTGATGAACTACGGCGAAGAGCTAACGGGTGATTATCAACGTTGGACAGTTGCTACTGCGATATTGGAGACGGCAGAACGATTTAGTCCAAATGAACATGAGCCAGCTTCGAAAGAGTTTCATCTTGTCGTTGGTGCATTGAAAGTTTTAGCCCAAAATCGTTACGAGCCCCTGCTCATCCTCGATGCATTCTTGTTGCGCTCCTTAGATATAGCTGGGTATGCACCGTCCATGACCACATGCTCTAACTGCGAAAAACCAGGTCCTCATCGCTACTTTTCACTCGTCGGAGGCGGATCTGTCTGCGCTGATTGCCGACCATCTGCATGCGCAACTCCAGCACCTGAAACTTTGATATTAATGGAGGCGTTATTGAGAAGTGATTGGGAGATTGCATCAGCGAGTGAGGGAAAGTTTCGCCGCGAGGCTAGCGGATTGATTGCAGCTTATTTACAATGGCACCTCGAACGCGGCTTAAGGAGCTTGCCAATGGTGGAGCGTGTATGACGATTCATATTCCTAATCACGTTGCAATTGTGATGGATGGCAATGGTCGTTGGGCCAAGGCGCAAGGCCTTGCACGTACCGCAGGACATGAGGCGGGGGAGGCCGCACTCTTTGATGTTATTGGCGGGGCAATCGAATACGGTGTTAAAGAGATTAGCGCCTATGCATTTTCAACTGAGAACTGGCGCAGATCACCTGAAGAAGTTAAGTTTCTCATGGGTTTTAATCGCGATGTAATCCGACGCCGCCGCGATGAGATGAATGAAATGGGAGTTCGCATTCGCTGGGTTGGGCGACCAAAGCGTTTATGGAGCAGTGTTATCAATGAGTTAGAAGAGGCCGAGGAGCTGACTAAGAAAAATAAGACTCTGACTCTAAATATGTGCGTTAACTATGGTGGACGTTCTGAAATAGTTGACGCAGCATCAGCTCTCGCTCTGGATGTAAAACTAGGAAAAATTAAAGTTGATTCAATTACTGAAAAAACCTTCGCTAAATATTTAGATCAACCAAAAATGAGTGATGTAGATCTGTTTTTGCGCTCATCAGGCGAGCAACGGACAAGTAACTTTTTGCCATGGCAATCTGTCTATGCAGAGTTTGTATTCATGGATGTACTGTGGCCAGATGTCACTCGCAAAACCCTGTGGGCTGCAATAGAAGAGTACTCACAGCGCGATCGTAGATTTGGAAAGGCTTGATTTCTTAACACTTACCACAGAGGCCAAAAATCTCGGCTGTGTGCCCAACATCTCTGAATCCATGTTCTTGAGCAATTACCTTTGCCCATTTTTCTACAGCTCCACCTTCAATCTCAACCGTATCCCCGCAGCCTTTACAGACCAGATGGTGATGGTGAGTATTTCCGCAGAGTCGATAAATTGCTTCTCCATCATCGCGACGGAGAATGTCAACAATCTTGTCGTTGACAAGAGACTGTAACGATCGATAAACGGTTGTTAAACCAATACTTTCGCCTTCGCGTTGCATTAAACGATAGACCTCTTGTGCGCTTGCAAAACCACCTGCGCGCTCAAGAGTGCTAAGAACCCTCGGATTAGATCTGCTCAACCGATATTCCCAACAATAAGCCACATTGCAACAACACCAGTCACGGTAGCCAGCATGGTGATTCTAGATGGATGACGTGAATGTGCCTCGGGTAAAATATGAGAAGTTGCAAGGTAGATAACAAAGCCAGAAAACATGGCCAGATAAAGCGAAAGTGATGCATCGCTTATAACTACATAGGTTCCAAGTGCTGCTCCACTTACACGCATGAGTGCATCTAGCCCAAGGAGTGCTATAGCTCGCTTGGTCCAGTGACCGCTTTTAATAAGAAGTGAGACAGTATTGAGCCCATCTGAAAAAGCGTGAGATAAAATCGCTATAAATACTGCAAAGCCAAGAGCATCGCTAATTTTAAAAGATAGACCCAAAGCAACGCCATCGAGAAATACATGCCCACCCATTGCAAGAGCGCCAAGTGTGCCCGCGATATTTACGGAGTGGTCGTGCTCATGTCCATAATCTGACTCTGCTGGCTCGTGCGAACCAAAAATCTGCTCAGCAAAGTGCAGAGCAAGAAATCCAAGAACAAAGGCGATGGCAACAGTTGGAACATTTCCAAATTTTTGAGTATTGAGTTCAAAGACTTCGGGAAGTAAATCAAAGGCGACTAGTCCAAGAAGTAGGCCCGCTGAAAGTCCAAGGACAAGGTGAAGGCGGTCGCGTGAACGGATTGCGAGGAATCCGCCGGCCGATGTAGCGATAGCGGTAACTGCTGCTAGTGCGATAGCTGTATTCATAGTGGTACCGTATCAAATATGAAAATGATTGTCATTTTCATATTAAAGACCGCTTGGGACTGTAGGCTCCATCCATGCTTGCCATTGCGCGCTTTTCTATCGCATTAAGCCAGGCAAAGGATTTTCGCACTGATCTAGAAGCTGCCCGAGATGCCCTCGCCGAAGCTCCAGGATTTATCGATGCCCAGATCGGTCAAAACCTAGATGATCAGACTCTGTGGGTTCTGAGCACGCAGTGGGAAAACATCGGCTCGTATCGGCGCGCACTCAGTGCGATGCGCTCTAAGTTAGAGGCGATTCCAGTTCTGGCCTTAGCAATCGATGAACCTGGTGCGTACGAGTAAACTTAACCTACGAAAGTAACACCAGTTGCTTTTCGCCGACAGCCAGCCGGACGGAGATATAAATGGCAACGGATCGTTTAGAAAATATTGTAGGACTTGCAAAGCGACGAGGTTTTGTCTTTCCCTCATCTGAAATTTATGGTGGTCTTCGCGCATCGTGGGACTATGGCCCGCTTGGCGTCGAACTAAAAAACAACGTTAAGCGCCAGTGGTGGAAATCTATGGTCATGGGTCGCGAAGATGTCGTTGGCCTTGATTCATGTGTCATTTTATCCAAAGAGGTCTGGGAGGCATCGGGTCACGTTGCAACTTTTAGTGATCCTTTAACTGAGTGCACTGCCTGCCATAAAAGGTATCGCGCAGATCATTTAATGGAGGCCTATGAGGCCAAGCATAAAAAAGAGGCAACGTCATTAACCGAGATTAACTGTCCTGCATGTGGAAACAAAGGTCAGTTTACTGAACCAAAGCAGTTTTCGGGAATGCTAAAGACGTACCTTGGGCCCGTTGAAGATGAATCCGGACTTGCCTATCTACGTCCTGAAACCGCGCAAGGTATCTTTATTAACTTTGATCAAGTCATGACAACTTCTCGGAAGAAACCACCATTTGGAATTGGACAAATTGGAAAATCATTCCGAAATGAAATTACTCCTGGAAACTTTATCTTCCGCACACGCGAATTTGAACAGATGGAGATGGAGTTTTTTGTAGTACCTGGAACCGATGAAGAGTGGCATCAATATTGGATTGATACTCGAATGGCCTGGTATGTAGATCTCGGTATTAACCCTGAGCGTTTGCGTCTATTTGATCATCCAAAAGAGAAGCTTTCACATTATTCAAAGCGCACCGCAGATATTGAGTACAAGTTTGAGTTTGCTGGAACAGAATGGGGCGAGCTCGAAGGTATTGCTAATCGCACAGATTTTGACCTGAAAGCCCATTCGGCCGCATCAGGTAAGGATCTTTCTTACTTTGACCAAGAAAAAGGCGAACGCTGGACTCCATATGTCATCGAGCCTGCAGCAGGAGTTGATCGTTGCACGCTAACTTTCTTAATGGATGCTTTCACTGAAGATGAAGCACCTAACAGCAAGGGTGAAATGGAAAAGCGCGCAGTCTTAAAGTTAGATCATCGCTTAGCGCCAATAAAAGCTGCAGTTTTGCCATTGTCGCGAAATACTGATTTATCACCTAAGGCACGTGACTTAGCTGCCCAGTTGCGCAAGAACTGGAGCATCGACTTTGATGATGCCGGTGCAATTGGTCGTCGCTATCGCCGTCAAGATGAAATCGGAACTCCTTACTGCATCACTATCGACTTTGAGAGTTTAGAAGATAATGCAGTAACGATTCGCGATCGCGACACTATGGCACAGGAGCGCATCGGTATTGATAATGTCGAGGCATGGCTAGCACCACGATTACTAGGTTGCTAAAACCACTACTGCTCCCACTAGCAAGCGGTGATCACTACATTGATCCACCGGTTGTCCTTGCACCTATGGCTGGAATAACCAACGCTCCATTTCGAACACTGTGTCGCGAGCAAGGAGCAGGTCTTTTTGTATCTGAGATGGTGACTGCGCGTGCATTGATTGAACGCCGCCCAGAGACCTTGCGCATGATTGTCCCTGGCAAGGATGAGTGGCCTCGTTCAGTTCAGCTATATAGCGTGGATCCAACAACCATGCGCGCTGCGGTAACGATGATTGGAAAAGAAAACTTAGCCGATCACATCGATATGAACTTTGGATGCCCTGTACCAAAGGTGACTCGTAAAGGCGGGGGAGCAGCGCTGCCATATAAGCGAAAACTATTTGCAAATATTGTTCAGGCCGCTGTTGAAGCAGCAAAGCCATTTGGGATTCCAGTTAGCGTAAAGATGCGAATCGGAATCGATAGTGATCACCATACATATTTAGAGGCGGCGCAGTCTGCGGCAGATTTAGGCGTTGCCTGGGTCGCCCTGCATGCACGCACCGCAGCACAAATGTATGAAGGAAAATCAGATTGGTCGGCAATAACTGCCTTAGTTGAGCACCTAAAGCCAAGCGGGGTACCGGTGTTAGGTAATGGGGATATTTGGTCGGGTAAGGATGCTGTTGCAATGGTCGATGAAACTGGCTGTGCAGGAGTTGTAGTTGGTCGCGGATGCCTAGGGCGCCCGTGGTTATTTACCGATTTAGTTGCAGCCCTAAAAGGTGAAGAGATTGAAATAACGCCAACGTTGCATCAAGTGCGCGAAGTCATGTTTCGACATGCTAATTTAATTGTGGAGTATCTAGAGTCCGAAGATCGCGGAATGCGCGATATGCGAAAGCACATGGCTTGGTATCTCAAAGGTTTTCGTGTGCCACGAGAAATTCGCCATGATTTAGGTATGGTCAGTTCGCTAGTTGAAATGCGCGTACTTCTAGATCAGCTAGAAGATCAGCCGTATCCAGTTGAGGTCGGCGATAAACCCCGTGGTCGTACAAGTCATGGGCGTCCACCAACTTTGCCAGATGGATGGCTCGATGATCCCGATGAATTGGTGCATGTCGAACTCGAAGATGCGTTTTCAGGGGGATAGATGTTTTTATTTCGCTGGATACGCAGAACTCTGACATTAGTTATCATCATTGCTTTGATTGCACCTGGCTATGCCGCATCTAAAGTCTGGCGGGCCGCAAATAATCCAATCGTGCGAAGCGCTGATGTCATTGTTGTTCTTGGTACTGCCCAGCTCAATGGCAAGCCGGGAGAGGCCTTAGAGGCTCGGTTAGTCGAAGCCAAAAGAATTTTTGATAAAGCTTTAGCGCCAACGGTTATTACCGTGGGAGCAGGTGCACCTGGAGATCGAACGACCGAGGCGGCATCCGGCAAAATCTGGCTAATTGCACACGGTGTGCCGGCTAAGAAAATCACGGCGATTGAAGAGGGTCGAGATACTTTGGTGAGCACAAAGGCATACACCGAAGTCATGAAAAAACGTATGGTGAGTGATGTCATTATTGTTACTGATCCGTTTCACTGCCTACGCGCAATGACGATGGCAAATGATCAGGGAGTTGTCAGTACATGTTCACCAGTACAAACGGGGCCTAACACAATTTCAAACTCAGGCTATAGGTATTTACTTCGCGAGGCAGGTGCGTATCTGGTCTACATCACCGTTGGGCGTCGAGGAGTTCAAATCAGTGATCATTTACCTGGCGCAGATATTCTCACTAAGGTTGTTCCGTGACATATAGCGAATATGACAAGGAGCGCTTCCTTGATGAGCCGGCAAAGCGTCCGGGTCGTACAGAGTTTATGCGCGATCGTGCGCGAGTCATTCACTCGGCAGCGTTGCGACGATTAGCAGCAAAAACTCAAGTCGCAGTTCCCTGGGAAAATGATTTTCAACGCACACGTCTATCGCACTCATTAGAGTGTGCACAGATTGGACGCGAACTAGGTGAATCTCTTGGCGCAGATCCCGATTTGCAAGATACGGCCTGCCTTTCACACGACTTAGGCCATCCACCCTTTGGGCATAACGGTGAAGAAGCTTTAGCCGAGATTGCCAAAGATTTCGGCGGCTTCGAGGGAAATGCTCAAAGTTTCAGATTGCTGGTTCGTTTAGAAGCTAAAACTGTCGATGCGAATGGAAAAAGTATCGGCCTTAACTTAACTCGCGCATCTTTAGATGGTGCAACAAAATATCCTTGGCCACGTTCGCAGAATCCTCGCAAGTTCGGTGTCTACGACGATGATGTAGAAGTCTTTAACTGGATGCGAACTGGAGCCCCACAAGATAAGAAATGTATCGAAGCACAAATTATGGATTGGTCTGATGATTGTGCCTACTCAGTCCATGATTTAGAGGATGCGATTTTTGTTAATCAAATTTCGGTTAAGAACTTTGACCAAGATATGGCAGATATTTATAGAGTGATGACCAATGACTACGGTAGTGATGCAACCGAGCAGGAAGCTGCCCAAGCTCATAAACGCCTTGCAACGCTTTCTGCGTGGCCGCATTATTACGACGGGACACTGCGCTCCTTGGCAAGGCTTAAGGATTCAACATCACAGTTAATTGGCAGATTTGTCTTGGCCGCTGAAGTTGAAACTCGCAGAGTGCATGGTGAAGGCCCGCTTTCTAGGTACAGCGCAGATTTAGAGATTCCACGCGAGCAGATAATAGAAGTTGATTTTCTCAAAGCTATTGCTGGCCACTATTTGATTAATGCAGCGCACTCGCAAGAGCGATATGCAAAGCAACAAGTCATCATTGCAGAACTGGTTCAGATGCTTACAGAGTGTGCCCCACGTGAGCTTGATTCGATTTTCATCAAGGCGTGGAATGAGGCGACCGACGAGAGTTCTAAAATGCGCGTGATAATCGATCAAGTAGCAGCCTTAACCGACCCCGGTGCCTATGCCTTACACGCACGCTTACTGGCGAATCGCTAAAGTGGGCCTATGAGCCGACGAATACGAGATGAGGATGTTGCCTATATCCGTGAGCGCTCGCATATCGATGAGGTTGTTGCTGACTACGTTCAGTTAAAGAGTGCAGGCGGTGGGGCAAAGAAGGGTTTGTGTCCATTTCATGATGAGAAATCACCATCTTTTACTGTCACGCCAAGCAAAGGATTTTTTCACTGCTTTGGCTGCCAAGCCGGCGGAGATGTCATTGCTTTTTTAATGAAGATAGATCACCTAACTTTCACTGAGACTATTGAACGTCTTGCTGATCGCATGGGTTACACACTTCGATATGAAGAAGGCTCCAGTAACACTCCAACTTTTACAGCAGGAGCGCGTTCGCGCTTGATTTCTGCAAACACTGAAGCTGCAAAGTTTTATCAGGAACAGCTCAATGGCCCCGACGCCGGACATGGTCGTGATTTATTAACTAAGAGAGGCTTCGATAAAGCGGCCTGCATGAACTTTGGAGTTGGATTCGCACCCGATGAATGGGATGCGCTCACCAAGCATTTACGTGCGATGAATTTTACTATTGACGAGCTAGAGACTGCTGGATTGTCCAAGATG
>WLOR01000039.1 GCA_009699165.1 Actinomycetota bacterium
ATCGAGCGAAAGGATTACAGCACAGATCCAGGATGGGAAAGCGCCATCGCAACTGGCAGAGCTGCCGCGTTAAAGAAATATGGTGGAGCAGAGATTGCATCCCCTCTTGCAGCGCTCCAACTTATTGCGCAGGCTCAAAGCAATACACGTGGATCTGGTTTTGATGCAGAGGATCAAGTACTGGCTGATTTAACAATGAGTGATTCACTGCGAGCCTCTTTATATGCATTTAATCTCATTCAAAAGAAGCGTAAAAAAGTTGAAGGTGCACCAAAACCAGCTCTTGCTCGAAAGGTGAACAAGGTTGGTGTTGTTGGCGCGGGTTTAATGGCATCCCAACTCGCGCTCTTGCTGCTTAAAAATTTAAAGTGTCCAATCATCATGACAGATATCGATCAAGAACGCGCAGACAAAGGCGTTGCTTGGGTCAAGAATGAGTTAGCGAAGGGCGTAGAAAAAAAGCGCATGAGCCCAGAAGTTGCCCATCGCTTATCCCTTTTGATATCTGGATCGGATGATCAACAGAGCTTTGCTGGGTGCGACTTTGTCATCGAGGCAATCTTTGAAGAACTCGCACTCAAGCAGGAGCTTTTCAAGAAGTTAGAGAGCATCGTCTCGGCTGAATGCGTATTAGCGACAAATACATCTTCACTCTCAGTTGAGAAAATGAGTGAGGGCTTGAAAAATCCTGAGCGCGTTATTGGTTTCCACTTCTTTAATCCAGTTGCAGTGATGCCATTACTTGAAGTAGCGCGCACTTCGACAACCGATGATGCAACTACAGCAACTGCAATTGCCGTCGGTAAAGAGTTAAAGAAGACAATGATCATCTGCAAAGATGCCCCTGGTTTTGTGGTCAATCGTTTACTGACTCGCTTCATGGGCGAGATTACAGATGCAGTTGATGAAGGTACGGCTCCCGATGTTGCAGATTGCGCGATGCGCAGTATTGGATTCCCGATGTCACCGTTCCAACTCCTTGATCTAGTAGGACCAGGAGTGGGCCTTCACGTCTCAAAAACTTTGCACACGAACTTAGGCCCCCGATATCGCATCTCTCCAACGATGCAGGCAATGGTTGATCAAGGCGTTCGCAACTTCTATATCAAGGGCGAAGATGGTGTGGTTACTGCAAATCCAGCTGCACTTGCCCTTATCCCAAAGGCAGATTCACCTTCTACGCCCGAACAAGTTCGCACTCGTGCGCTAACAGCTCTTGCAGTTGAAGCAAGGATGATGCTCGATGAGGGTGTCGTTGCCACTGCAGCAGAGATCGATCTCTGCATGTTAATGGGTGCGGGATGGCCTATGCATTTAGGTGGAATTTTGCCGTACTTAGATCGTGAAGGGGTTAGCGAGTTGGCCTGTGGGTCGCGCTTTCATCAACCTGGGATTGCATCTCTGCCTTAAAACTACTGCTCCACTCAACTACGCTACGAGCAATATTTTGAGCGGTAATTCCAAGGTCACTGAGAATTTCATTTCGCTTTGAGTGCTCTAAGAACTCAAGTGGAACGCCTATCGAATGTAGTCGCACATCCATGCCAGCATCCCTAAAGAGCTCTGAAAGTGAACTTGCGATTCCACCGTGGCGAATTCCATCTTCTAATACGACGACAGTTGAGTATCGCTCTGCCATTGTTATCAAAGATTGTGGCAGAGGCTTTACCCATCGAGGATCTATAACAGTTACGCCCACGCCTTCACGATATGCCTGAGATGCGGCCTCAACGGCAAGACCTGCCATCGCTCCAACACTAATCATTAAGACATCAGCACTCTCACCGCGATACAAAATATCTATACCCTCTCGGCGTTCAAATGCAGGAATATCGGCATGAACAGCGCCTTTTGGAAAACGAAGCATAGAAGGGGCATCGCAGATATCAACGGCCTGACGCAGGAGCTCACGCAATCTAGCTCCATCTCGAGGTGCGGCAACATGCATCGTTGGCACTATTCCAGTCAACGCTAAATCCCAGATTCCATGGTGCGAGGCGCCATCATCTCCCGTAATGCCGGCGCGATCTAGAACAAAAGTTACTCCGGCCTTATGGAGTGCAACATCGAGCAAGAGTTGATCAAAGGCGCGATTAAGAAAAGTTGAATACACGGCCACAACAGGATGTAGCCCCGTAAAGGCCATTCCCGCTGCGCTAGTTACGGCGTGCTGTTCGGCAATACCTACATCGATTGTTCGATTGGGAAAGTGTTGCCCAAACTGATCAAGTCCAGTTGGGCCAAGCATTGCAGCAGTTATTGCAACGATATCCTCGCGTTCCTTGCCAATTTCTACAAGTTCAGTCGAGAAGACTTTCGTCCAGGTCAACCCACTTTTAGATAGCGGCTCCCCTGTTTCAGGATCAACTATTCCTACTGCGTGAAATTTCTCAGCCTCATCGGCAACCGCTGGTTTGTGACCGCGGCCTTTTTCTGTAATCACATGAACCAATATCGGTGCGCCATACTCTTTTGCCTGATGAAGAGCGCGCTCTAAAGCTGAAATATCGTGACCATCAATTGGCCCCATATATTTCAGACCCAGGTCTTCGAACATTCCTTGTGGTGCGATGATGTCTTTAATCCCTTTTTTCATTCCATGGAGCGTGTCAAAAATTGGACCACCGACTACAGGGGTTTTATGAAGCACGTCTTTACCCCAGTCTAAAAACTTTTCATATCCTCTGGTCACTCGCAAAGTAGATAGATACGTTGCAACACCGCCAATTGTTGGTGAATATGAGCGCTCATTATCGTTTACGACTATTATCAAATTTCGCTTTTCAGCAGTGGCGATATTATTTAACGCCTCCCACGACATTCCACCAGTGAGGGCTCCATCGCCTACGACTACGACTACATGGCGATCGTCAGCGCCTTGTAGTGCAAAGCCCCGAGAGATTCCATCTCCCCACGAAAGCGCGGTTGAAGCATGTGAGTTTTCAATTACGTCATGCGCGCTCTCGCGACGACTGGGATATCCGGAGATTCCTCCGCGCTGGCGCAGTTGATCAAACTCATTGACGCGCCCTGTCAAAATCTTATGAACATAGGATTGGTGACCAGTATCAAAGAGAATGACATCTTTTGGAGACTCAAATGCTCTATGAATTGCGATAGTAAGTTCGACAACTCCCAGGTTCGGTCCTAAGTGACCACCGGTTCTTGAGACCTTCTCAATTAGAAAGGCCCTAATCTCCTGGCTCAGCTCAACTAGTTTGCTGGCATTAAGCCCAGCCAAATCCGCTGGAGACGCAATGGTATGAAGCATGTGGGCTATTTTAGATGGTTAGTCACTCAAGAGCGAACGCAAGACATACTGCATAATCCCACCGTGTCGGTAGTAATCAGCCTCACCTGGCGTATCGATGCGCAGTTTTGCACTAAAGCTCTTATCGCCAGCAGTGACAATGAGCTCCTTAGGAACGCCACCGTCATTGAGTGCAGTTATCCCAGAGATAGAGAATATCTCCGTGCCATCTAGACCTAAGCTCGCGGCGTTTTCACCCTCTTTAAATTGAAGAGGCAAAACTCCCATGCCGATCAGATTAGAGCGGTGAATACGCTCAAAGCTTTCGGCGATCACTGCGCGGACTCCAAGCAGTGCTGTTCCCTTAGCTGCCCAGTCGCGCGATGACCCAGAGCCATACTCTTTTCCAGCCAGAATAATTAAAGGAACGCCTGCGCTTTGATAAGCCGCAGATGCATCATAGATAGTGCTCTGTTGGCCATCAGTAAGGAAGTTGCGCGTAAAGCCACCTTCTACTCCATTGAGCAAAAGATTCTTTAATCGAATATTTGCAAAAGTTCCACGAATCATTACTTCGTGATTTCCGCGGCGCGATCCATACGAATTGAAATCTTTTCTCTCAATTCCATGCTCGCTCAAGTAGCGTCCCGCTGGAGAGTCAGCTTTGATATTTCCTGCGGGTGAAATGTGATCAGTAGTAACTGAGTCACCCAGAACCGCTAACACTCTAGCCCCTGCAATATCTTTGACTGGGGTTGGACTCTTAGGCATTCCATCGAAGTATGGAGGTTTACGAACATAGGTGGACTCAGAATCCCACTCAAAAACCTTACCGCTAGGAGTAGCTAGTGCCTTCCAGCGATGATCTCCATCGAATACAGATGCATAATCTTTTGTAAACATCGCTGAGGATATAGAGCTATCAATTACCTCTTGAATCTCTTGAGGACTTGGCCAGATATCTCTGAGATAGACAGGATTTCCAGTGAGATCATCTCCGAGTGAGTCGTTCTCAAAATCATGCTCCATAGTCCCTGCAATCGCATATGCAACAACCAATGGCGGCGAAGCTAAGTAGTTCATCTTCACATCTGGACTAATGCGACCTTCGAAGTTTCGGTTTCCAGATAAAACTGCAGTTACAGCAAGATCTCCATCGTTAACCGCTTTGCTAATTGCAACAGGTAGCGGGCCAGAGTTTCCGATACATGTAACACAACCATAACCAACTAAGTGAAAACCTAACTCCTGCATGTACCGTGTTAAATCTGCACGATCATAATAATCAGTAACAACCTTTGAACCTGGCGCAAGCGTTGTCTTTACCCAAGGCTTTGATTTCAAGCCTTTTTCAACGGCTTTTTTAGCTAGTAGTGCTGCACCAATCATTACCGATGGGTTAGAGGTGTTAGTACACGATGTAATCGAAGCTATAACCACATCGCCGTTTTTAACACGTGTCTGTCCAGCTGCCACTTCACCAATCTGCGTCTTATCTGATAGATAGGTTGGGAGAATTTTTGTAAATGACTCTTTTGATTCACTCAAAGAGATGCGATCTTGTGGGCGCTTTGGTCCAGATATCGATGGAACAACAGTCGATAGATCTAATTCAATCACCTGTGAGAAGCGAGGAGCACTCGATGGATCGTGCCAGAGGCCTTGGAGTTTTGCATACTTTTCAACCAGTGAAACTTGATCTTCACTTCGCCCAGTTAGACGCAGGTAACGCAATGTCTCGTCATCGATTGGGAAGATTGCGCATGTCGATCCATACTCTGGACTCATATTTCCAATTGTTGTGCGGTTAGCCATGGGTACAGATACGACTCCAGGTCCAAAGAACTCCACAAACTTTCCAACAACTCCAACTTTGCGCAAAATCTCCGTGATAGTCAGCGCCATATCGGTTGCTGTTGTTCCTAAGGCGAGCTCTCCAGTGAGTTTGAATCCGACAACCTGAGGGATCAACATAGATACAGGCTGACCTAACAGAGCGGCCTCTGCCTCAATTCCGCCAACTCCCCAACCCAGAACACCTAGGCCATTGACCATAGTTGTATGTGAATCGGTTCCTACTACGGTATCGGGATAAGCGCGCAATGTGCCTTCTACTTCACGCGTCATAACGACCCGTGCTAAAAATTCAATATTAACTTGATGCACGATTCCTGTTCCGGGTGGAACAACTTTAAACTCATCAAATGCGCTTTGACCCCAACGCAAGAAACGGTATCTCTCCTGATTGCGCTCGTACTCAATATCAGTATTTTCTTCAAAGGAGTTAGCAGTACCAAATACATCGGCGATTACAGAGTGATCAATAACTAACTCAGCGGGCGCTAATGGATTTACTTTTGATGCATCTCCGCCTAGGTCAACTATTGCCTCACGCATCGTGGCTAAATCGACGATACAAGGCACACCCGTGAAGTCCTGCATGATTACACGTCCCGGTGTAAATTGAATCTCAGTATCAGGCTCTGTCGACGGATCCCACGTTGCCAGAGCTCGGATGTGATCTGCAGTGATGTTAGCGCCGTCTTCTGTCCGTAGCAGATTTTCTAGCAAAACTTTCAATGAAAAGGGTAGATTCGTCGCTCCCTCAATGGCGGAGATATCAAATATCTCGAAACTCTTACCCGCAACCTCTAGATTTTTTTTTGCGTTAAAAGAGTTTTTGCTCATTATCTGCCTTTCGAGACGTCAGTAATGGCAATAATACCTAAGACGGCAAGAACAACGCAACACACTCGACGTGGTGCGTCATAGGAAAGAGATCAAAAGCCTTGATTTTTACTAACGAAAAGCCATTATCAGAAAAGTAAGCAGTATCACGTGCAAGTGCAGCTGGATCGCATGCCACATAAACAACGGCACGTGGCTTTAGCCGTGAAATCTCATTTACTACTGTTTTACCAGCACCTTCACGTGGTGGATCAAGCACCACAACATCGGCGCAATCTATACGCACAATATGTTTTGCAACATCCCCCACTGTAACTTTGACATTTGGATTGTTAACAAAGTTACGAAGCGCATCCGCAGTTGCAACTTTGCTACCTTCGATTAAATCTATAGACCCATCACTGCCAACTAGATCTATCATCATGGCGGTGAAAAGCCCAACTCCACCATAAAGATCCAGGACATGATCACCATTACAAATCTGCGCGAACTCAAGAACTGCATCTGTTAAAACTTCTGGCGCTCGGGTGTGACTCTGCCAAAAAGATTCTTGACTTACCTCTAATGTCTTTGCACCGATAATTTCATGCAGTTTTTGTTCGCCCTCAGTGAGTCGAGCCCTGCCCTCACCACGTGCCGGAGCAAGGGCGATATTGCGCTCTTGCGTGCTTGATGTAGAAATCTCTACACGAACATCGCTAGGCCAAGTCCGTGCAGCTAACTCTGCCATTTTCATTTGACTTACCGAGATGATGCAGTCTTCGACTGGAATCACGCGATGCGATCTGGCTGCATAAAAACCGAGTTTTCCCGCGCTGTTAGTTGTGGCAGTAGATCGCGTGCGCCAATTCAATGAAGCGCCAACTTCTTCAACCTCTACTGAGATATCGATCTTGGCGATTCGAGCAAACTGCTCGGCGATCACTTCGGCCTTTAAACTCCTTTGACGCTCTATTGAAATATGTTGAAAATCGCATCCTCCGCATCCGTTGCGATGAGCATATGTACAGGGTGCGCTGACTCGATCAGGAGATGGCTCCAATACTTCTTGAACATCTGCGCGATTAAAGGATTTGCCCGTGGATGTAATTACCATGAGGCATCTTTCACCGGGAATCCCGTGGCGAACAAAGAAGACGGCGCCTTCGTGGCGCACGATGAAATGCCCCCCGTGTGCGATTTTTTCAATGCTCGCCTCAAACGTATCGCCTACACTCCAACGCGCTGAACTAGTTGATGCCATGGAAGTAAGCCTATGGGTGTAAGTTAATACATATGCACGTAGTAATTATGGGTTGCGGTCGAGTCGGCTCCTCGCTAGCTACCGAACTCGAGGCCGCTGGCCATTCCGTTGCAATAATCGACCAGGCGCGTGAGGCCTTTCGAAGGCTTGGCCCGGATTTTAAGGGCGAGACCGTTATGGGAGTTGGCTTTGATCGAGATATTTTGCGTGAGGCGGGTATTGAAAAGGCCGAAGCCTTTGCCGCAGTGAGCAATGGAGATAATTCAAATATTTTAGCTGCCAGAGTGGCGGGTGAGACATTCGGTGTTAAAAACGTCGTTGCTCGAATCTATGACCCAGGTCGCGCTGAAATCTATCAGCGCCTTGGAATCCCAACTGTTGCAACGGTTTTGTGGGCAACCGATCAGATTCTTCGACGACTACTGCCCGAGGGTTCGCGCTCTGAGTGGCGAGATGCCAGCGGAACGATTCAACTCTGCGAGATGCATCCTCACACCGATTGGTATGGCCGGCAGATTCTGCTCATTGATCAGCTCACCCAGGCTCGAGTCGCCTTTATTACACGCCTTGGGGTTGGAATGATTCCTGATGAGCACACCGTTTTACAACAGGGAGACTTGGTCCACGTAATGGTCTCTGACGAGGACACAACTGGAGTAGAGACAATCCTTGCTAACTCACCAGAGAGTGCACACTCATGAGAATTGCAATTGCTGGAGCTGGAAATGTTGGTCGTGCCATCGCCAGAGAGCTTCTAGATAACGGACATCAAGTCTTGTTAATCGATAAAGATCCGAAGGCGCTAAAACTTGAAAGTGTTCCTGATGCAGAATGGCTCATGGCCGATGCATGCGAGATTACTTCTCTTGATAAAGCACATTTGAATAACTGCCATGTGTTAGTTGCGGCCACGGGCGATGACAAAGCAAATCTTGTGACATCACTTCTTGGAAAGACCGAATACGGAGTTCCCCGAGTAGTCGCCCGCATCAACCATCCAAAGAATGAATGGCTATTCGACTCATCATGGGGCGTAGATGTTGCAGTCTCTACGCCAAGAATTATCTCAGCACTTGTCGAAGAGGCAGTAACAGTTGGCGATGTAGTTCGCTTATTCTCATTTAAAAAGGGTCAGGCGAACCTAGTCGAATTAACACTGCCTGATAGTTCGGCATGCATTGGAAAAACCGTTGAGGAGATTTCACTTCCAGAGAATGCAGCACTTGCGGCCATCGTGCGCGATGGCCGTGTTATAACTGCAAAGGCACATGATGTATTTGCCGCTGGCGACGAACTCTTATTTGTAGCATCAGCTGAGGCAGAGATTGAGATTAAAGCCTGTTTTATTAGTTAATCTTCAGATTTATGCACTGGTGGGCCGGTCTTAATCACAAGCCACGTTAGATATGCCGCCGCAATGAAAAGTGGATAGCCCATTGCTAAATTAACCGTACCGAGTAAATTCACATTGCCACTTCGATAAATCGGATACTGAACTGCGATACGCATAAAAAACATCACAACCCAGATCCAACTTGCTCGGATGTATAGCTTTTTACGGGCAGGATCTTTTCTCCACAAGAAATTTTCACCGAGCAGCGGGCCGAGAACTACACCCAATAACGGCCAACCTGCGATGTTTCCTATTAAATATGCACTTCCATAGGCAAGGTTGGTGAGCAGTTTTGGAATGTAGAAATCCGATGCATTGCCGCTTTTTTGCGCAAAGACAGCACAGATAAGCACACCCAGTAAGCCAGAGACGGCATGCTGAACAGTATCTTTTTTAGCAAGTCGAATAATAGCCAATAAGAGCGCCGCACCTACTGCGCCAAATATGGCTGGTTGCAGCTCATGTCTGATATTAAAGATGATGAGAAAAAGAATAGAAGGCAGACCCGAATCGATAAGACCCTTGGTTCCACCTAAAGCGCCAATGACTTTATCGCGGTCCTGATTATGTTGACTCATGCGCTCCCCGTTGATCCAAATCCATCTGTACCTCTGCCAGAACCTGGAAGCTGCGATAGCTCGATAAAATCAGCGCGCTCTACTTTTTGAATCACCATCTGCGCAATGCGATCGCCTTTTTTAAATGCGGCTATCTGATTTTTGTCGTGATTAATCATGATGCAAGAAATCTCACCTCTATATCCAGCATCCACAGTTCCTGGAGCGTTAACTAATGTAACTCCATGCTTGATTGCTAAACCTGAGCGTGGATGGATAAGTGCTACATATCCATCGGGTAATGCGATTGAGATTCCTGTAGGAATAAGAGCCCTCTCCCCTGGTGCTAAAGAAAAATCTACTCTCGTCGTGAGATCAGCTCCGGCATCTCCACCTTTGGCATAGGTGGGAAGTGGAACCGTCGGATCGGTGCGTGTAATAAGGACCTGAACTCTTGTCATGCGTTATGGATTTATTTCAAAGTCGGGATCTACAAATGCCAAAAGCTCTGGACTCTTCGAGATCTGTTCTAGGTACTCTTTGGGAGCATTATTGAGAAAGTGATCCATCGCAACAATTACATATAGCGCCGCTGCGCGTACAACGATTGGGCCATCAGGTGAATCAAGGCGTCCAACTGCGCTTGTATAAACTTTGCGATTGACTTGCCCAGTTATTTCGGCGCTAATGTGCAAAGTCGATCCCAAAGGAACTGGCTTAAGAAAATCAGTCTCTAATCTTGCAGTGACTGCTGGAGAGCGAATCAGCCACATTAACTTTCCAAGTGCCTCATCAAATGCAAGTGAGAGTAAGCCGCCATGGGCAAGGCCTGGGGCTCCTTGATGGTTTTCGGTAACCGTAAACTGCGCAGTAATCTCTGCGCCTTCTCCTGCATATGCCACAAGATGTAGACCTGTCGGATGAAGCTCACCGCAACCAAAACAGTGTCCAAAGTGGGATGGAATTTTTGACCCAACCTCCGGCGCTTTTGGATGGCGCTGTGGAATTAGAGCTCCCTCAGGTGGTGTGGTGCTCGCTATGCGACTCATGTCTTAAGCGTATCCGATACCGTAAGACCTATGCGATACCGAGAAGTGATCCGTATGCCACTCTGGTTGTTGGCCTTGATCTACTTCTTCATGCTCTCATTTGTTCTTTCAATCTGGGCCGCACTCGGGAACACGCCCGCATTGGTAGCACTCGTACTAACGAGCGCACTGCTCATTCTGATTGCCATAAAAACAGCGCTTGTTATAGAAGTTGATGAGAACGAACTGCGTGTCGGCAGAGCACACATCGAATTGAAATACTGTGGTCACGTTCATGCACTCACCAATAAGAAGATGGCAGATTTGCGTACGCGTGATGCTGATCCTGCAGCCTTTTTAGCTCTTCGCTTTTGGTCATCTGCTGGAGCGCGCATCGATATAAAAGATGAGCGAGACTCAACTCCATACTGGTTAATTACGAGCAAGAACGCAGAGATGCTTGTGAAGGTTTTAGAGTCGAACTAATTACACTCTTTACAGACTGCTTTCGCGCCTTCACCTTTAGCAAGTTGAGTAATGTGGTGGACTAAGAAACAGCGAGAACATGTGAACTCGTCCTCTTGCTTTGGAACTACACGAACTGCTAACTCTTCGCCCGATAAATCGGCACCTGGAAGTTCAAGATTTTCAGCAGCCTCTGCTTCATCAACATCGATCTGGCCGGATTGAGCATCGACACGTTTAGCCTTTAACTCTTCTAACGACTCTTCGTGTAACTCTTCATCGGTCTTTCTGGGGGTGTCGTAATCTGTTGCCACTGCTCTCACCTCGATTCTCTTGCTAGATACCTGACGTACTTAAATTCTGCCTGCGGGCGCATCATGACCTATGTAGGCCGTACTAGTTGTTATAACACTCGGCGTGTCGGTGTTATTCCCCACTCACCTGGGCGATTTCTATCGCCTGAGCCAATCCGCCGTCAACTCGGGCGTGAATACGTGTTCCATCCTCACCATACTCCTCTGAAAATATCTCACCCTGCTCATGAATAGCATGGATTAAATCTCCTCGGTTATATGGGATGACGGCAGTTATTTCAATATTCGGACGAGGCAGAGAGCTTTCAATGGCATGGACTAGAGCCTCAATACCAAAGCCGGTTCTTACTGAAAAAGCAAAGCTATTTGGCTCTTTGCGCAAGATATCCATGACGGTCTGAGGATCGGCGATATCCACCTTATTGATTGCAATAATTTCAGGAATATGAGCGCCGCCAATCTCCTGAATAACTTCTCGGACTGCTCGAATCTGCTCGAAGGGATCTGAGTGAGAACCATCTACAACATGCACGATGACATCAGACCCGGAGACCTCTTCGAGAGTCGATTTAAATGCATCGATCAGCTGGTGTGGCAAGTGGCGTACAAAACCAACAGTGTCAGTCAATGTATAAACACGACCATCACTGGTTGCAGATTTTCGAACTGTGGGATCTAACGTTGCAAACAAAGCGTTCTCAACTAATACGCCTGCATCAGTTAGCCGATTGAGAAGAGATGATTTTCCCGCGTTTGTATAGCCAGCGATCGCAACGGATGGAATATTAAATCGTCTGCGCTCTTGTCGTTTGGTATCGCGAGATACTTTCATCTGCGCAATCTCACCACGCAGCTTTGCCATCTTGTCTCGAATTCGCCTGCGATCGGTTTCGATCTTTGTTTCGCCCGGTCCGCGACCACCAATTCCAGCGCCGCCCGCTGCGCGACCACCAACCTGTCTAGAAAGTGAATCTCCCCAACCGCGTAGGCGTGGAAGTAGATATGCAATCTGCGCAAGTTCGACTTGGGCCTTGCCCTCTTTACTCTTTGCATGTTGTGCGAAGATATCTAAAATCAAAGCCGTACGATCGACAACTTTTACTTTCACTTTATCCTCAAGCTGTCTGAGTTGAGACGGTGAAAGTTCTCCATCGCAGATGACAGTGTCGGCGCCAGTGGCAATAACTACATGTCGCAGCTCTTCAACTTTTCCAGAACCAATGTATGTAGCTGGATCTGGTTTGTCGCGCCGTTGAATTAGACCCTCTAACACTTCAGAGCCTGCAGTCTCAGCCAGCGCTTTGAGCTCGGCCAAGGAGTTTTCGGCCATTGCAGATGTTCCTTCGGTCCACACGCCAACAAGCACCACACGTTCAAGTTGTAACTGACGATACTCGGCCTCTGAAATATCTTGAAGCTCGGTTGAGAATCCCTTTACACGCCGAAGTGCATGGCGCTCAGAGAGCTCTAACGTTGGATCAACTAACTCATCGCTTTGGCTTAAATCATATTCGGCGGCAATGCGCGCACTATCTCGCATTAAAGCCTCGAACTCATCTCCAGATTCATTCTTAGGCAAGCAAAAACTCCGAAATGTCTATATCTTTAATGAGAACTGCTGGTCCAGTTAACGTTGCATTGGAGTGGGCATCGATTGAAACTTCAAGTCGACCTCCAGGTGGGTTAATAATCCAAGTCGATGGCAATTTCCCTTTGGTATGTATCACTGCCGCCAGAGCGACTGCACATGTGCCCGTTCCGCA
>WLOR01000004.1 GCA_009699165.1 Actinomycetota bacterium
AAGTCAAAGACAGGAGTTGAATCCAAGTGACTCAACCAATTCTCGAACTCAACAATCTCACAATGAAGTTTGGTGGTGTTGTAGCACTAGACACCGTCAACATCAAAGTAATGCCACAAGAGATTCTCGCACTCATTGGACCCAATGGTGCAGGCAAGACGACGGTCTTTAACGTTATAACCGGCGTTTACCAGGCAACATCTGGCGACGTGCTTTTTGAAGGAAAAACTCTTTCGGGCAAGACACGTCATGAGATTACTAAAGGCGGAGTTGCGCGCACCTTCCAGAATATTCGTTTATGGGGAGATATGACTGCCCTTGAAAATGTTATTACTGCAACGGATGTACATAAGAAATCTGGCCTAGTAGGCGCACTTTTCGGTTTGCCACGCGCACGTCGCGAGGAGAGAGAAAATCGTGCACGAGCACATGAGATTCTCGAGTTCATCGGTATTGATGAGTACTCGGATCGACTTGCTAAGAACCTTCCCTATGGAGTTCAACGTCGGTTGGAAATCGCTCGCGCAATGGGAACAACTCCGCGTCTAATTCTCTTGGATGAACCGGCAGCGGGATTTAATCCAGCTGAAAAAGTTGAGCTTGCTAACACTATTAAGAAGATACGTGATGCCGGATATACAGTTCTTCTGATCGAGCATGACATGTCGTTAATTATGGGAATATCTGATCGAGTAGTGGTTCTAGATTTTGGACAGAAGATTGCCGATGATTTGCCATCGGTGGTACAGAATGATTCTCGTGTAATCGAAGCCTATTTAGGAGTACCTGACGATGCGTCTTGAAATTAAGGATCTTCATGTTCACTACGGCAAGATTGAAGCGATTAAAGGCGTTTCAGTCGTCGTAAACCAGGGCGAAATCGTCACACTCATTGGTGCCAACGGTGCAGGCAAAACCACGATGTTAAAGACCATCTCGGGTCTTCGACCAGTTTCAAGCGGGCAGATAATCTTTGATGGCCAAGATATTTCAAAGATGCCAGCCCATGAGCGAGTCTCGTTAGGGTTATCACAAGCCCCCGAAGGTCGCGGTATTTTTCCTGGAATGACAGTTTTGGAAAACCTTGAGATGGGTAAGTACAACCGTAAGAACCGTAAGCACGAGATGGACGAGGATTTAGAAAAGGTCTATCACTTATTTCCAAGACTCAAAGAGCGCGCTTTCCAAGCTGGCGGAACTCTCTCTGGTGGAGAGCAGCAGATGCTCGCCATTGGTCGCGCGTTGATGGCTAGACCTAAGGTCCTCTTATTGGATGAGCCGTCAATGGGTCTTGCACCTCAGATGATTGCAAATATTTTTAGAATCATTACAGAAATCAATAAAGATGGCGTCACTATTCTTCTTGTCGAGCAAAATGCACAGCAGGCTTTGCAGCGCGCCCATCGTGCTTACATTCTAGAAATCGGACATGTTGTTAAGGAAGCAAAAGCATCGGATCTACTCAATGATCCTGCAGTGCGCGAGGCCTACCTCGGCACAGGTGCGCACTCCTAAAACTAAGCTCGTTCGGCCAAAATCAAGCATGTGATTCGGGCGGTACATGTTCTTTCGCCTTTGTCATTTGTGATGACTATTTCCCAACTACACAATGTCTTACCGAGAGAGATTGCAGTTGCAACTCCTGTCACTAATCCAGATGTTGCAGATTTGTGATGGGTCGCATTGATATCGACACCGACAATTTTGCGAGTGGGTCCGGCGTGCAGTGAGGTTCCAATAGAGCCCAAAGATTCAGCGAGCACAACATTTGCACCACCATGCAAAAGTCCGAGTGGTTGGGTATTACCCTCAACTGGCATTGTGCCAACAACTCGCCCTATTTCGGCCTCTGTAATTACGATGCCTAATTTTTGATCTAGTGCGCCGCTTCCGCGCTCTTTGTAGAATTTTAGGAACTCTTCATTAATCATGATGCGTATTCTAGCGTGCAACCTACAATGAGCACATGAGCAAACGCCTATTACTAATCGACGGGCACTCAATGGCATACCGTGCATTTTTCGCCCTTCCGGCTGAAAATTTCACCACGGCCTCAGGTCAGCACACAAATGCAATTTATGGTTTTGCCACGATGTTGCTCTCACTTCTAACGAGCGAAAAGCCAACACACGTCGCAGTCGCCTTTGATGTTTCCCGCAAAACTTTTCGGTCTGAGATTTTTCCAGAGTACAAAGCAAATCGAGCCAAGACGCCAGATGAATTTCGATCACAAATGTCATACCTGCACGAACTTGTAACAGCCTTTGGAATTTCTCAGTTTGAAATCGAGGGATATGAGGCCGATGACATATTGGCAACTATTGCCAAACGAGCTGAAAAAGAGGGAGCGGAAGTTTTCATCTGTACGGGGGACCGTGATTCTTTTCAATTAGTTAATCACCATACAACCGTCCTGTACCCAAAGCGGGGAGTGAGCGACTTAGCACGCATGACACCTGAAGCGGTGCTGGAAAAATATGGAATGACCCCAGCGCAGTATCCAGATTTTGCTGCCCTACGCGGAGATCCAAGCGATAACCTGCCTTCAGTACCTGGAGTCGGAGA
Organism: Actinomycetota bacterium; assembly: GCA_009699165.1. Taxonomy (GTDB): domain Bacteria; phylum Actinomycetota; class Actinomycetes; order Nanopelagicales; family Nanopelagicaceae; genus Planktophila. The sequence continues at coordinate 2,566 of WLOR01000004.1, forward strand.
AAAAACAGCGGCAAAGTGGATTGTTGAGTATGGATCCCTGAAAGAGTTAATTGCTAACGTCGATAAGTTGGCCGGCAAGGTTGGGCAGTCACTTCGCGACTCGATAGATAACGTAATACTAAATAGCGAGCTGACTCAACTAGTTCATGATGTACCTATAAGTTTTGACATCGATGAATTGGCCTGGGTTGGTGTTGATGAAAGAAAAACTAATCCGCTCTTTGATCTACTTGAGTTTAGAACCCTTAAAGATCGAATGAAGCCAATTTTGCTCAAAGGCTCTAGCGCCCAACAATCCGAACCTGAGTTTGAACTCTTTGCCGACGAGATAAGTGAGGGGGTGCTCAATCTAGAAGAGGCAGATGCAAAGATAGCTGCACACACAGATTCGGTTGCAGTGACTTTTTCTTTGGTAGATGGAAAACTACATCGCTATGCAATTGCCTTGTCGCCAAATGATGTTTTCCTTGTTCATGCATCAACCATGGGTAGTTGGGCATTTAATTCGAGTGTTAAGAAAATCGCCCATGATGCAAAGGCTTTAGCCAGAATCAATGGATTCACGGGAGTTGAGTTCGATACATCGCTAGCTGCTTATCTTCTCAATCCGGGTACGAGATCTTTAGAGCTAAGCGATATTCAAGAACGATGGGGTGATGGCTCTGCAATAAACACATCAAATCCTGAGCAGGAGTTACTGACTTCAGCCAGGGCACTTCTCAATCTAAGAGCGCCCCTGACGAAAGAGTTGGAGGATCGGGGGGTTTTAGATCTCTACAACACAATGGAGCTCCCCATAGCCGAACTTCTTGCGCGAATGGAGCGGGTCGGTGTAGCAGTTAATAAGAAGGAGCTAGAGAAGTTATATGCATTTTTCGAAGGTGAAGTAGCGCGCGAAACTAAGTTGGCTCATGAATCGGCTGGACATGAATTTAATGTCGCCTCGCCAAAGCAACTTCAAGTAGTTCTCTTTGACGAATTAATGCTTCCAAAGACTAAGAAGATAAAGACTGGCTACACAACAGATGCTGAAAGTTTGGATTGGCTTCATCAAAAAACTGGCCACCCACTGCTCACGCATCTACTGCGTATACGAGAGACAAAGAAACTGTCCACTACTGTCGATGGCTTGATTTCAGAGATCGCCTCCGATGGACGTATCCACACGCACTTTGGCCAGACAGTGACTGCGACTGGGCGACTCTCATCGATAGGACCAAATCTTCAAAACATTCCAGTTCGGACCGAAGAAGGTCGAACAATAAGAAATGCATTTATTGCCGGCAAGGGTTATGTCGGCTTACTAACAGCTGATTACAGTCAAATTGAGATGCGCATCATGGCGCACTTATCCAATGATGAAAAACTATTAGCAGCTTTTGAATCTGGCGAAGATTTACATGCAACGATTGCCGCAGTCATCTTTGGAGTTAAAGCACATGATGTGGATTCAGAGATGCGCCGACAGATCAAGGCAATGTCCTATGGCTTGGCTTATGGACTTTCCTCATATGGCCTATCCGCACAGTTGGATATAACACCGGGTGAAGCACAGGGCTTAATGGATACTTATTTTCAACGCTTTGGCGGCATTAGAGATTATTTGAAAACTGTCGTCGAGGATGCACGGCGAGTTGGCTATACAGAAACCATTATGGGTCGCAGGCGCTATCTTCCCGATTTAATGAGTGATAACCGCCAGCGCCGTGATGTTGCAGAGAGAATGGCGCTCAATGCCCCTATTCAGGGATCTGCCGCTGACATAATTAAATTGGCAATGTTGAAAGTGCAAAAGGCGATAGAAGTCGAGGGACTCAATTCTCGTTTATTACTTCAGATACATGATGAGTTAATCATCGAGGTCGTTGGGGGAGAGGAGGATGTAATCACTACTTTAGTAAAGCGTGAGATGGGTGATGCTTATCCGCTACGTGCGCCATTAGATGTTAGCGCTGGATTAGGCCTGACTTGGCATGAGGCCGCACACTAGTTACTTAACCTCGTTCGAAATATCTTTAATTGCAGCCAAGTCTTCGGCTTGGGTGGGAATGTCATTAGCGGCACTTAATCGCCCTTTACCAACCGTAAAAATAAACAACCCGACGCATAGCATGGTTGGCATGAGAGCCAGACCTATGCGTGGCGAATAATGTTCGGCGACATATCCACCTACGGCTGCACCGAGTGCCATGAAAGTTCCTTCTACACTCCAAATCCAACCAAGGGATGCAGTTGGAGATCCTTGTGGTCGAACCGCTTCCAAAACTTCGAAGTAGAAGACTTGGACTGCACCGCCAACGAAACCGATGAATACACCGACTAAAGCCATTGACCAATCCGGGTTAGTAATCACTACAGGGGCACTAACTAGAACCCACAAAAGATACGCGCGTAGAAAAGCAGAGAGTGGTGGAAGCCTCTTTGACACGAGTCCACCTAATAAACCACCAATGACAGTGGCAACTCCGAAAGCAGCAAATATCCAAGCGACACGATAAGCCACGCCTTCTTGTGTCGCAAATGCCGGAACGACAACATCAAATACACCCCAACCAAATCCAATGAAGCAGCCTTCAAACATAAGTATTTGAATAGCGCGATCTTGCCAAAGCCTTTGCGCACCTTTTATTTTCTTTTCTGGCACCCAATTTCTGGAAACTTTTGTAAACGCTAATGCAGTTCCACCAATCACCATTAGGGCAGAAATAACACTTAGACCTAAAGCAGGATGAGCTGAGAGTGCCAAAGTCGTGATGACGACCGGACCAATAACAGAAGTTGAACTCATCATCGATGAATCAAGCGCGTATGCAGTCCGCAAGAAATTTTCAGGGACTATGTCTTTCCATAAAGGCCGTACAGATAAGTTAATTGGAGGTGCTGTGGCACCCAGAATAAATGCAGTGATTAATAGGGATTCTTTTGTATGCATGGAACTAAACATCAAGATTGATGCTGAGTAAGCCGGGACGAGAATTCGTAATGGCCATTTTTGTCCCCAGCGATCAATAACAGAGCCACGTATACCGGCAGTAATTGACCCAGCGATACCAGAGCAGCCCATGGCTAATCCAGCCACTGCAACGGAACCGGTCTCTTGTTGAGTCTTAAAAAAAATACCCAACCCAATCATTGAATACGCCAAACGCGCTGGAAACGCACTAATCGCTAGGACAAGCACATGCGGCATAGCCAGTAACTCTTTATAGCGCTTCATATTGCTCAATAGTCTAGCCATTACGCTCGTTTTTGCTCGCGGATTTGCTCGAAAGTAGTTCTAAACCGTACCCTTGCCCCTCAGCCGCAAATGCGGGAACTACTACTTATCTATCCCTACGGAGCTCACTTGTCAACAACACCAGTAATTGCAGTCAATGACATCGGATCAGCCGCTGATTTTCTAGCCGCTATCGAAGGAACAATCAGAAATTTTAATGACGGAGATCTCGTCATCGGTACAATCGTTCAAGTTGGACGCGAGGAAGTTCTCGTTGACATCGGATATAAGACTGAAGGTGTTATCCCTTCGCGCGAGCTTTCAATTCGCCACGATGTAGATCCAAATGAGATTGTCAAAGTTGGAGAGAGCATTGAAGCTTTAGTTCTTCAAAAAGAAGATAAAGAGGGTCGCCTCATTCTTTCTAAGAAGCGCGCACAGTACGAGCGCGCATGGGGAGATATTGAAGGCAAGAAAGAGCGCGATGAAGTTGTTATCGGAACGGTTATTGAAGTTGTTAAGGGCGGACTCATTGTTGACATCGGACTTCGCGGCTTCTTGCCAGCGTCCCTTGTTGAGATGCGTCGTGTCCGTGATCTAACTCCGTATATTGGCAAGCAGGTTGAAGCTCGCATCATTGAACTCGATAAGAATCGCAACAATGTTGTACTTTCACGTCGCGCATTCCTTGAGCAGACTCAATCAGAGTCACGCACAACTTTCCTTAACCAGCTACAAAAGGGTCAAGTTCGCACAGGCGTTGTCTCATCAATCGTAAACTTTGGTGCATTCGTAGACCTTGGCGGCGTTGACGGCCTAGTTCACGTCTCTGAGCTTTCTTGGAAGCACATTGACCATCCAGGTGAAGTTGTCGAAGTTGGCGATGAAGTAACAGTTGAGGTTCTTGAAGTTGACTTCGAGCGCGAGCGAGTCTCACTCTCACTAAAGGCTACACAAGAAGATCCATGGCAGGCATTTGCTCGCACACATACAATCAATCAGGTTGTCCCAGGTGTGGTTACAAAGCTTGTTCCATTCGGAGCTTTCATTCGTGTACACGAGGGCATTGAAGGCCTTGTTCACATCTCAGAGTTGGCCGAGCGCCACGTTGAGATTCCAGAGCAGGTTGTTGCAGTCGATGACGAACTTTTTGTGAAGATAATCGATATCGACTTAGAGCGTCGCCGCATTTCGCTTTCGCTCAAGCAAGCAAATGAAGGCCATGAAATTGAGATCGAAGCATTTGATCCAACTCAATATGGAATGGCTGCTCGTTACGATGCAGAAGGAAACTTCATCTACCCAGAGGGCTTCGATGCTGAAACCCAAGAGTGGAAGCCAGGACATGAAGCCCAGCGCGAAGAGTGGGAGCGTCAATACACTCAAGCTCAAGAGCGCTTCTTGGCCCATAAAAAGCAAAAGGCAGAGGCTAAGGCCGCTGATGCAGCAGCAACTCCTGAAGATGGCGCAGTAGAGGCCATCGCAGAGGCTGTAACAGCAGAATAAATATTTGAATGAAAGGCCCGGCGTAACTGCCGGGCCTTTTCTCTTTTTCAAAGAAAGTTGGCGCTATCCTTGCCGCATGCTCGTCATTGGATTAACTGGCGGAATTGGCAGCGGCAAGTCACTTGCTGCGCAGTATTTTGCAGAGCTCGGTGCGCTGGTAATCGATGCCGATCAATTAGCACGGGCAGCTATAGAGCGTGGAACATCTGGCTTTGACGAAGTAGTTTCGATTTTTGGGGATTCTATCTTGGACAACGGCGATATCAATCGTCGCGCATTGGGGGAGTTGGTATTTAAAGATCCTTCACGCAAGCTCGAGCTCGAAGCCATAATCCATCCATTTGTTCGAAGTGAATTTGAAGCCGCAGTTGAATCTCTCACTGGTGACCAGCGATTGGTATACGAGATTCCGCTACTTTATGAAACCAATGCCGCCGATCGATTTGATCTAGTTATCACTGTAGAAAGTGAGCTGGATATCCGCATTCAAAGGCTGCGAGCCAAGGGCCTTCACATCTCTGAAATCCAGGCCCGCATAGCTGCGCAGGCATCTCGCGAAGATCGTACTTCTATCGCCGATTTTGTCATTGAAAACAATGGCACAGAGGATGATTTACTGCGCAAAGTCGAAAATATTTGGGATGGTTTAAAGTCAACTTTTAACTAGAATTACCCAATGCGCCCGATTTCAGATTTACAGCGACGGGTAGAGCCATTTGAAGTCATCAGTGATTACATACCAGCAGGCGATCAGCCAGATGCGATAGCTGAGATTGCAAGACGTCTAGAAGCTGGAGAGCAAGATGTTGTTCTGCTTGGTGCAACTGGTACTGGAAAATCTGCAACAACGGCGTGGTTAATCGAAAAACTTCAGCGCCCCACGTTGGTATTAGCTCCCAATAAGACATTAGCTGCACAACTCGCAAATGAGTTTCGAGAGTTGCTGCCAAATAACGCTGTCGAATACTTTGTTTCGTACTATGACTATTATCAACCTGAGGCATATGTTCCTCAAACTGATACCTTTATCGAAAAAGATTCGAGCGTCAACGACGAAGTAGAGCGGCTTCGACACTCTGCAACTAACTCATTGTTAACTCGACGCGATGTGATTGTCGTTGCAACCGTATCCTGCATCTATGGACTTGGCACCCCCCAGGAGTACATCGATCGAATGGTTCGATTGCGTGTAGGCGATGAGATTGAGCGCAATGCACTCCTGCGACGCTTCGTTGATGTTCAGTACAAGCGAAATGATCTAGCCTTTGAACGGGGAACCTTCAGGGTACGCGGGGATACGATAGAGATTATTCCTATGTACGAAGAGCTTGCTATTCGTATCGAGATGTTTGGCGATGAGATAGAAAAGATTTCAACTCTACATCCACTCACTGGTGAAATAATTCGGGATGAGACCGAGATGTATATTTTTCCAGCCACGCATTATGCAGCGGGCCCTGAAACAATCAAGCGCGCCATTGGCGATATAGAGGATGAACTTCAGATTCAACTAAATCTCTTCGAAAAACAGGGAAAGTTACTTGAAGCTCAAAGACTAAGGATGCGAACTACCTTTGATGTAGAGATGATGGAGCAGATTGGTTTTTGTAGTGGAATTGAAAACTACTCTAGACATTTAGATGGTCGTGAATCTGGATCAGCTCCGAACTGTCTTCTTGATTACTTTCCAGAGGACTTTCTTGTTGTTATCGATGAAAGTCACGTAACCGTGCCTCAGCTGGGCGCAATGTATGAGGGTGATGCATCGAGAAAGCGGACACTTGTCGAACATGGGTTCCGCCTGCCAAGTGCTTTAGATAATCGGCCGCTTAAATTCCCTGAGTTTCTAGAGCGAACTGGTCAAAAACTCTACCTTTCTGCGACTCCAGGCAAGTATGAAATGGCCAAGGTAAATGGTGATGTTGTTGAACAGGTAATCCGCCCAACGGGCCTTGTTGATCCGCAAATCATCATTAAGCCCATAAAGGGTCAAATCGATGATCTTTTAAATGAGATAACTATCCGTGTTGAGAAGAATGAACGTGTACTAGTAACTACCTTGACTAAGAAAATGTCAGAGGATTTAACCGAGTACATGCAGGAAAAAGGCGTACGTGTGCGCTACCTACATTCAGAGGTAGACACGTTGCGACGTGTTGAACTCTTACGCGAACTTCGCACGGGTGAATACGACGTACTTATTGGCATCAATCTGCTTCGCGAGGGATTAGATTTACCAGAAGTTTCACTCGTCGCGATTCTAGATGCCGATAAAGAAGGCTTCTTGCGATCGGCTACATCTTTGATCCAAACGATTGGACGAGCCGCACGAAATGTTTCGGGTGAAGTTCATATGTACGCCGATAACATCACCGATTCAATGGCAAAGGCGATAGATGAGACTAATCGGCGCCGCGCAAAGCAGGTGGCTTATAACCTTGAACGGGGAGTAGATCCTCAGCCTTTACGTAAAAAGATTGCTGATATTACGGATTTAATTAATCGAGAGAGTGAAGATACCGAGGAGTTATTAGCGACAAGTAAAAAGGCTAACCAAAAGGGCGTTAGTTCGGCTGGTATATACACAAGCGCCCTTACAACTCTGCCACGACAAGAATTAATAGCGTTGATAGGCTCGCTCACTGACCAGATGAAAAATGCTGCCGCAGAGCTCCAATTTGAGGTAGCCGCACGTTTGCGTGATGAGATAAAGATACTAAAGCGAGAGTTACGTTCTATGGAAGAGGCAGGCGTTTAATGAGTATCGACAAGTTAGTTGTTCGTGGCGCACGAGAGCACAATCTCAAAGATGTCTCCATAGAACTTCCTCGTAACTCACTAATAGTTTTTACTGGTCTATCTGGATCAGGAAAATCATCTTTGGCTTTCGATACTATTTTTGCTGAGGGCCAACGGCGCTATGTAGAATCTCTATCTGCATATGCGCGTCAGTTTCTCGGGCAGATGGATAAGCCAGATGTAGATTTTATTGAAGGTCTCTCTCCAGCGGTCTCAATCGATCAGAAATCGACAAACCGAAATCCGCGCTCAACTGTTGGAACCATCACAGAGGTCTATGACTATCTACGTTTGCTATTTGCTAGAGCAGGTCGCCCTCACTGTCCTCAATGTGCCAAACCAGTTTCACGCCAATCGCCACAACAGATTGTGGACCAGATTTTGGAACTACCAGCAACAACTAAGTTTCAAGTATTAGCTCCTGTGGTTCGCGCGCGAAAAGGCGAGTTTGTAGATCTCTTTGCAGAGCTCATTACGCAAGGATATTCACGTGCCCGAGTTGATGGAGAGGTAATCGCTCTCACTGATTTACCAAAGCTAAAGAAACAGGAAAAACACACGATTGAGGTAGTTGTAGATCGACTTACGGCAAAAGCTGAAAGTAAGACACGGCTGACTGATTCAATCGAAACGGCACTTCGTTTAGCTTCGGGGATAGTCATTTTAGATTTTGTCGATTCAAAGGCCGCCGATAAGGAGCGGACATTTAGCGAGCATCTTGCGTGCCATGATTGCAACTTATCTTTTGAAGAGTTAGAGCCTCGTTCATTCTCATTCAACTCACCCTTTGGGGCCTGCCCTGAGTGCTCTGGTATTGGAACAAAGCTAGAGGTCGATGAAGATCTGATAATCCCGGACGACTCCGTCTCTATCAATGAGGGTGCAATCGCTCCATGGTCAGGAGGGCAGTCGTCAGACTACTTTATTCGCCTTCTAGAGGCCTTAGCTAAAGATCTTCCTTTTTCACTCGATACGCCATGGAAAAAACTCTCTGTGAAAGTTCGAGAGGCGATATTAAATGGATACGAGTATGAAATTAAGATGAAGTACAAGGGGCGATACGGTACTAAGAATTACACAACTGGATTTGAAGGTGTTGTTCCGTTCATTCATCGGCGTCATAGCGAAACGGATAGCGATTACAGTCGAGACAAGTATGAAGCATATATGCGTGAAATCCCATGCCATGTATGTTCCGGAGCCCGATTAAAGCCTGAGGTCTTGGCAGTGACAATTGGTAATAAAAACATCTCTGAAATTACCGAACTATCTATCTCCGAATGCGCTGAGTTTCTTAAAAACATAAAACTTACAAAGAGAGAGGCTCAGATTGCAGAGCGCGTGATGAAAGAGGTTCATGCACGCCTAGGCTTTCTTCTCGACGTTGGATTGGATTATCTATCTTTGGCACGCCCAGCTGCGACGCTTTCGGGCGGGGAAGCTCAGAGAATCCGTCTTGCAACTCAGATCGGTAGCGGCCTTGTTGGGGTGCTCTATGTACTAGATGAGCCAAGCATTGGCCTACATCAAAGGGACAACCATCGCCTCATCGAGACGCTTACACATCTGCGCGACCTAGGAAATACGTTAATTGTGGTTGAGCATGATGAAGAGACTATACGAACAGCCGATTGGATTGTAGATATCGGACCCGGAGCTGGTGAGCACGGGGGCCATGTAGTTGTATCTGGAAGTTATGAGGATTTAGTTGCATCGAAGGATTCAATCACAGGTGCATATTTATCTGGACGCAAATCTATTTCGATTCCTGAAGAGCGTAGACCGGTTGATTCAAAGCGAGTGTTGACCGTCAAGGGGGCTCGCGAGAACAATCTTCAAGATATCGACGTTGAGATACCACTAGGAGTATTTGTCTCAGTAACAGGAGTCAGCGGATCGGGAAAATCAACTCTTGTTAACGATATTTTATATACAACGCTCGCAAATAAATTAAACGGCGCACGATTAGTTCCTGGTCGCCACCGAAGCGTCTCTGGAATCGAGCTACTCGATAAAGTTGTCCACGTCGATCAATCTCCAATTGGACGTACCCCTCGTTCAAATCCGGCTACATACACTGGACTTTTTGACAAGGTTCGAGCTCTGTTTTCTGAAACTACAGAGGCTAAAATTCGTGGATATCAGCAGGGAAGATTTTCATTTAACGTCAAAGGCGGACGATGTGAAAACTGCTCAGGCGATGGCACAATAACAATTGAGATGAACTTCCTGCCGGATGTATATGTTCCCTGCGAAATCTGTCACGGAGCACGGTATAACCGTGAGACTTTAGAGGTGCATTACAAGGGCAAGACGATTGCTGATGTTTTGAATATGCCGATTGAAGAAGCTCTTTCATTTTTTGAATCGGTACCAACAATTGCTCGTTTCTTAAAGACCCTTAATGATGTTGGTTTGGGATACGTTCGTCTAGGTCAATCAGCACCGACGCTTTCAGGTGGTGAAGCTCAGCGAGTAAAACTTGCAACTGAACTGCAACGTCGTTCAACTGGCCGCACTATATATGTCCTTGATGAACCAACTACAGGCCTTCACTTTGAAGATGTAAGCAAACTTCTCATTGTCCTTAACCGATTGGTCGATACCGGAAACACTGTCGTGGTGATTGAACACAACTTGGATGTCATTAAGTGTTCTGATTGGGTAATCGATATGGGCCCAGAGGGTGGTTTCAGGGGAGGCTTAGTTGTAGCCGAGGGAACTCCAGAGGCGGTAGCTAAGGTAAAGGCGAGTTATACAGGCCAATATCTCGCGCCGATGCTTGCACATAATAGAAAATCTGCAGCTAAGAGATAGAGCAATGGCAGATCCACAAAGTTATCGGCCTAGTAATATCCCTGAGCACCCCGGTGTCTATCGTTTCTATAATGCAGAAGAGACCGTCATCTATGTCGGTAAAGCCAAAAATTTAAAGAACCGACTGAGTAACTACTTTCAGTCAAATTTAGCGACAAAAACTGATCGCATGGTGCATGAAGCTGTGCGTGTTGAATGGACGATCGTTGCAACCGAAGTTGAAGCCCTACAGTTGGAGTTTTCGTGGATTAAACAGTTCAATCCATACTACAACGTTCAATTTAAAGATGATAAGTCCTATCCATATTTAGCTGTGACAAATAATGAGGAGTATCCACGTATCTTTATCACGAGAAAATCCAAACGTCCAGGCATCTCTTATTTCGGGCCTTTCACTCATACGTGGGCATTACGAAATACTTTCGATGTGATTTTGAAGGTTTTTCCAATTCGATCGTGCACAGCTGGAAACTTCAAACGAGCTCAGATGAGCAAACGGCAGTGCCTTTTAGGCGATATTGGAAAGTGCGCAGCTCCGTGTGTTAACTGGGTGAGTAAAGAAGATCACAAAGAGCTTGCAAATCGTCTTGTAGCTTTTATGGCAGATGGCAACTCCGACATAGTACCAACACTTCGCGCAGAGATGGAGATAGCCTCTTCTCGAGAGGAGTTTGAGCGTGCAAGCAAGATTAGAGATTCAATAAGTGCAATTGAGCGTGCTCAAGAGTCGACAGATGCGGCGCTTCCAGAGAGTTTAACGGCAGATATCGTCGCCATTCATCGTGATGGAGCACATGCTGCGGGTTCGATATTTATTATTCGTGGTGGCTCTATCAAGGGCTCTAGATCATGGATTGTCGATCAGAGTAAGTCTCTTGAAGGCGATGACGAGTTAAGCGCACTCTTTTTCTCAATTTACAGTCAAAGCGCACAACATGAGATTCCAGCGGAGATTTTAGTAAATGAGCTGTCTCAAGAAGCAAGCGTTATAGAAGACTGGTTGTCGAATTTGCGTGGCGCGCCCGTGCATATAAAAGTTCCACAGAGGGGCGAGAAGGTTGAAATTCTCCAGACGGTAAAGCGAAATGCTCAGTACTCCTTAATTCAATACCTGAGCAAGCGCTCAACTGATGCTGCCGTGAGTGGTAAAGCGCTTTTGGAGATTGAGGATTTATTAGATTTACCACAGACACCTTTGCGAATTGAATGTTTTGATATCTCTAATATCTCCGGAACATCAGTAGTGGCTTCGATGGTTGTTTTTGAGGATGGCCTTGCAAAAAAGAGTGAGTATCGTCGTTTTATAATCAACACCGATGAAGGCTTTGATGACACACGGGCGATGCATCAGGTAATTACCCGAAGACTCAAAAGATTATTAGATGATCGTACGGTCGATGCCGCTGAAGTCGCTGAACTTGGTGGCAGACTCAATAAGTTCTCATATCCACCTCAGCTAATAGTTGTCGATGGTGGAGCCCCACAAGTTAATGCCGCCGCCAGAGCGCTGCACGAACTTGGTATAAATGACATTGCTCTGTGCGGATTGGCAAAACGCTTAGAAGAGGTGTGGGTTCCAGGGTCATCAGATCCGCTCATTTTGCCCCGTACAAGCGAAGGCCTCTACCTGCTTCAAAGGATTCGAGATGAGGCTCACCGCTTCGCCATCTCTTTTCACAGATCACGAAGATCCAAAATTATGCTCGAATCAATTTTAGATGAAGTCCCTCAATTAGGTCAGGCTCGTCGCACAGCCTTACTGGATCGCTTTGGATCAGTTGCTGCAATTCGCAAAGCAAGTATCGACGAGATTGCCGCAACTCCAGGAATTGGGGTCAAAATCGCCTCAATAATTCAACAGCATCTCAGCGCATTGACTACTCAAAAGATCAATACCGCAACGGGAGAGGTTTCAAAGTAATGGGCAAAGATGCAGAGTTTTTTGCCCTGAGTCAAGATGAGCAGATTGTTTCACTCACTCAAGCTGCAGCTGCGATTCTACATGGGTATGGAATATCGGGTTCAGAACTTGAGTGCATTAACTATGAGTTCAATGCAACATTTAAGGTGACTACAGATTCGGCTCAGATTTACGTGCTTCGAATAAACATAAACTCGACTCGAACTGCACAAAATATAATGGCGGAGATAGAGTGGGTACAGTACTTACAACGTACAGATGGGATTCATGTTGCAACACCAATTGCCAATCATGCTGATCAATTTATAACCTCATTCAATCACGGCGAGAGTGGGCGCGTACTTTTAGCAGTCATGTATTCATGGCTAGAGGGTTCTGAGGTTGGAGATGAGCCATCATTGATTCAGCTCCATCAGATAGGACAGACAATTGCACTCTTGCACGAGTCTGCTAAGGATTTTCAGCTGACCTCCAGAGCAAAGCTTCCAGAGTTCAAAGACTTACTGTGGGGTACGCAAGATTTCCTATTTGGAGAGCGCTCAGTTTTGGAATCCGATGATAGAGAACTCCTTTTACAAGCAAGTAATTATATTTGTAGATATACGGATGAGCTGTATGAGAAATCTCAGAGCCATATTATCCATGCCGATCTACACGGCTGGAATATTATTTCGCATGAGAGTGAAATCTTTATTTTTGACTTTGATGACTGCGGAATTGGACTTGCTGCCCAAGACATAGCTGTAGCGCTGTACTATCTTGATACGCCAGAGCAAGAAGTGGCTCTGCTTAATGGTTACAAAAGTGTGATGGCTCTTCCAGAATACAGCGATATCGCAATGAAGGCTCTTCTACTGCAGCGGCGATTGATGCTTCTGAACTATCTCTATGAGACTAATAATCACGAGCACCGGCAGATGCTCCCTGCGTATTTAGCAAAGACAATTGAGCGTGTTTCTCGTTTTCTGGTGGAAGTTTCGGAAAGCAACAATGGAACTATTCAAAATCAAAGATCCTAGAGAGCTCTTTCTGAGCAATCAATCAGAACAGATCTACTTCTTAACTCAAAGCGCCACAACAGTTTTAGAGATTTACGGGATTTATGGTGCACAAGTGCATTGCATTAATTTCTTAACAAATGCAACATTTTCTGTGCTCACAGATTCTGGTAAGAAGTATGCCCTGCGTATCAATTTCAATGCAAAACGCACTAGGGAGAATTTATCTGCTGAGGCTGAATGGGTGCGTTTCTTGGGACAATTTTCTGAGGTTGCAGTAGCAATACCAAAGAAAAATCTAGATGGCTCTTATGTGACCATAATCAGAAATGCTGATACCAATCAAGAACTTCGATGCATTTTATACTCTTGGTTAGATGGTGACGAGATAGGTGGCAATCCATCACTAATTCACCTAAAGAGTTTAGGCCAAATTATGGCAATGATGCATAAGAGTGCTTCCCATTTCAAACTATCTGCTAAAACTGATCTACCAGTACTGCGAGACTTGCTGTGGGGGGCCGAAGACTTTCTCTTTGGAGGACGATCAATTTTAAGCAGGAAGCACAAGAGATTGTTATTGCAAGCTGGTCAACATATTCAAATGGTTACCGAGGAACTCTTTAAAACATCTGCCCGTTTCGTCATTCACGCAGATATTCATGGTCGAAATGTGATCAGTGATGATAATCTCATGCAAATTCTCGATTTTGATAATTGCGGTATCGGTTTGGCAGTTCAAGATATTGCTATTGCACTCTACTATTTAGAAACATCGCAGCAACATTCTGCACTACTTGCTGGCTATGAGAGTGTGATGCCATTACCTGAATTTAGCGATATTGCCTTGAAAACTCTTCTCATGCAGCGCAGACTGATGCAGTTGAACTTTCTCTATGAAACTCAAAACCCAGAGTATAAGAGGATGCTGCCAGGATATCTAAATAATACAATTGAGCGTGTTTCGGCGTTCTTGACAGATGTAAGAGGATAGGCACATGAGCAGTAATGAGATTTTGATTCTGACGGGGATGTCTGGAGCAGGTAGATCCACTGTGGCTCACGCCTTGGAGGATTTGGGATGGTACGTAGTCGACAACCTGCCACCAGCACTGCTGCCACAACTATTGAGTAAAGGCGATGGTCCCGATGGCAAGGAGTTTGCCGTTGTTGTTGACGTGCGAGGTGGGCACTTCTTTGACGAATTGATGCACGCGCTTGTTGAATTGAAAGAGAATGGCTCTGCATATCGACTGGTCTTCCTTGATGCAACAGATCAAGCACTTGTGCAGCGCTTTGAATCTACTCGTAGACCACATCCACTTCAGGGATCCGATCGCATTGTTGATGGAATCGCAAGAGAGCGTGTGAAACTAGATGAGGTGAGATCACAGTGTGATATCGCAATAGATACAACAAATCTCAATGTTCATCAGTTAGAAAAACGGATCGGCGAGATTTTTGGTGGAGGAAAACTTCAAGGGATGCGAGTTAACGTCTTGTCATTTGGATATAAGTATGGAATTCCTGTTGACTCTGATTTAGTTTTAGATTGTCGCTTTATACCAAATCCACATTGGATTCCCGAGCTACGGCCATTAACAGGTCTATCTCCTCAAGTGAGCGCAAAAGTTTTGTCCAATGAGGGAGTTGCTGAGTTTATTAAGAGCTACGTTAATTTGATTATCTCAATGATTCCGGGCTATATGCATGAAGGTAAGAAGTACCTCACGATTGCAGTTGGCTGCACGGGTGGTAAGCATCGTAGTGTTGCGATAACCCAAGAGATAGCGCTTCAACTTAACTCGATTGGTGCTTTAGTGACTGCGAACCCCACACACCGTGATGTAGGACGCGAATAACTGTGAAGAAGGTTGTTGCACTTGGTGGTGGACATGGTTTATCAGCAACCCTGTCTGCACTTCGAACTATTACCTCCGAAATAACGGCGATAGTTACTGTTGCCGATAATGGAGGTTCAAGCGGAAGACTTCGTGAAGAGTTTGCAATATTTCCGCCTGGAGATTTACGCATGGCATTAGCTGCACTCTGTGCAGATGATGAATGGGGTCGCACGTGGGCCGACATCATGCAACACCGATTTGTTAGTTCGGGAGATTTAAATGGACACGCGATGGGAAATTTATTACTTGCATCTCTATGGAGTGATAATGAAGATCCAGTTGTTGGTTTAGACCAAGTTGGTTCACTTCTAAAAGTAATTGGTCGCGTACTGCCTATGGCTGCCGTTCCCTTAGATATTGAGGGAACTTTTAATACATCCACTGGACGTATAGTCGTACGCGGACAGAAAGAAGTAGCCACCGCAAAAGGGCGCATAGAGTCACTGCGGATAATTCCCGAAAATCCGCCCGCCCGAAGCGAGGCTTTGTCTGCAATTCGTGTTGCCGACTGGGTGACAATGGGCCCTGGCTCTTGGTTCTCATCGGTCATGCCACATCTCTTGGTGCCGATGCAGCTAGATGCACTGTCGCGGACGAAAGCTAAGAAAATACTCATACTCAACCTCGATGCCCACATCAATGCAGTGGGTGAAGAGTTCTCTGGCTCAACGCCAGAAGAGCATCTTGAACTTTTCGCCGAATATGCACCCGATGTCTCGATTGATTACTTTCTTGTCGATACCTCGGTTGTGCGAGATGAGAAATCACTGGCGACGATGGCTCGAAAACTTGGGGGACAGGTCGTCGCAGTAGATGTTCGCAAGGCCCCAGGAAGCGTCCATCACGATGTTTCACAATTAGCCCTTCATTTGGGCCACATTATGCGTCAAAGTTTGGTTGGATAAGCCCATGGCAATGACAGCATCCGTAAAAGACGAACTCAGCCGCATCTCAATTACTAAACCATGTTGCCGCAAAGCCGAAGTCTCATCACTACTGCGTTTTGCAGGTGGGCTACATATCGCAGCTGGAAAGATTTTGATCGAGGTTGAACTAGATACATCTCAGAGTGCACGACGTTTACGCAAAGATATCGCTGACATTTATGGACATGACTCAGATTTAGCAGTCCTTTCATCTGGTGGGCTGCGCAAAGGTTCTCGCTATGTCGTTCGAGTCATAGAAGCAGGTGATGCACTCGCACGACAGACTGGCCTTGTTGATTCACACGGTCGACCAGTGCGTGGTCTGCCACCTCAAGTGGTCTCGGCGGCAATCTGTGACTCTGAAGCTGCATGGAGAGGCGCCTTTATCGCGCACGGCTCACTGACTGAGCCCGGTCGTTCATCCTCACTTGAGATTACCTGTCCCGGACCCGAGGCCGCCCTAGCCCTTGTTGGCGCTGCACGTCGCATGGGAATTGTGGCAAAGGCCCGTGAAGTTCGGGGAGTAGATCGCGTGGTAATTCGAGATGGCGATGCAATCGGAGTTCTGCTTACTCGTTTAGGTGCACATGAGTCTGTATTGGCGTGGGAAGAGCGTCGAATGCGCCGCGAAGTGCGCGCAACCGCTAACCGTTTAGCAAACTTTGATGATGCAAATCTGCGTCGCTCTGCACGTGCCGCAGTTGCTGCATCGGCAAGGGTCGCACGAGCAATGGAGATTCTTGGCCCTACAATTCCAGAGCACTTAAAGGAGGCTGGTGAGTTGCGCATCAATCACGGCCAAGCATCTTTAGAGGAGCTTGGTTCGCTAGCAGTGCCTGCAATGACTAAGGATGCGATCGCTGGGCGAATCCGCCGATTACTTGCCATGGCCGATAAACGGGCGGCAGAGCTTGGCATTCCCGACACTGAAAGTGGACTCTCACCTGATCTGTTGAATTAAACACTCAGGTTAGGGGCCTTGTTTGGGCGGTGTTCACTAGATGGCCACTGATAGGATTACCCCAAGACCCCAACGTTGTGGCAGATTTATTGCACCTCCAACGATTGGGCTTTTTATTTCCAGCCCCTTAAGCAGCAAGGACGATCATCATGATTAATGTCGGAATCAATGGCTTTGGCCGCATCGGACGTAACTTCTTCCGCGCAAGCCTTACAAATCCAAATATCAATATCGTGGGTATTAATGACTTGACCCCCAACGAGACTTTGGCACACCTGCTCAAGTACGACTCAATCTTGGGTCGCTTAGGCTTAGAGGTAACTTTTACAGAGGACTCAATCACCGTTGACGGCAAGACAATCAAAGTATTTTCTGAGCGCGATCCAGCAAATCTTCCATGGGGAGCAATCAATGCCGATGTAGTTGTTGAATCAACGGGACACTTCACCAAGGCCGCTGATGCAGGAAAGCACATTGCATCTGGAGCTAAAAAAGTGATTATCTCTGCACCAGCAAGCGATGAAGACATCACAATCGTTATGGGTGTTAACCATGAGAAATACGATCCAGCTAACCACCATATTATTTCAAATGCTTCATGTACTACCAACTGCCTGGCTCCAATGGCAAAGGTGCTCAATGACAACTGGGGAATCGTCAAGGGATTGATGACAACGATCCATGCCTACACAAATGATCAGGTCATTCTCGACTTCCCTCACAAGGATCTTCGTCGTGCACGTGCCGCTGCTACAAATATGATTCCAACTTCTACGGGAGCAGCTAAGGCAATCGCACTTGTTTTGCCAGAGCTCAAAGGAAAGTTAGATGGATATGCAATGCGCGTTCCAGTCCCAACGGGATCAGCTACTGATCTAACTGTCGAACTTGCTAAAGAGGCTACAGCGGCAGAGATCAACGCCGCGATGAAGGCTGCAGCCGATGGTCCACTGAAGGGCTACCTGACTTACACGCAAGATCCAATCGTCTCCTCAGATATCGTGACAGATCCATCATCGTGTATCTTCGATTCTGGCCTTACAAAGGTAATTGGAAATCAAGTCAAAATTGTTGGCTGGTATGACAATGAGTGGGGTTATTCAAACCGTCTCGTCGATTTGATTAGTTACGTTGGCAAGACTCTTTAATGTCATCTCTTGCAAGTTTTGATGTAGCTGGAAAGCGAGTCTTTCTTCGCTGTGATCTAAACGTTCCATTAAAAGATGGAGTGATTAAAGATGATGGTCGAATTAAAGCCTCGCTGCCAACTATCAAACTTCTCCTTGATAAAGGCGCTTCGCTGGTAATAGCTGCCCACCTGGGTCGGCCAAAAGGCGTGGCTGCCTCAGAGTTTTCTCTAGCACCGGTTGCAAAGCGACTTGGCGAACTATTGGGCCAAGAGATTATTTTCACAGGGGATGTAACCGGTGATTCTGTAAGTGCTGTTGCACAGTCACTACAGCCAGGACAGGTATTACTTCTTGAAAACATTCGCTTCTCGGCAGCAGAGACAAGCAAAGATGATTCCGAAAGAGCGGCCTTCGCTGCGACATTGGCTCAATTAGCTGACCTCTATGTCGGAGATGGTTTTGGAGCAGTGCATCGCAAGCATGCATCTGTCTATGATCTACCAAAACTACTTCCACATTCAGCTGGATTACTAGTAGAGGCAGAGGTTGAAGTCCTTAAGAAGTTAACGCAGAACCCAGTACGTCCTTACGGGGTGGTGTTAGGCGGCGCAAAGGTCTCTGACAAACTGGGTGTTATTGAAAATCTTCTGGGCAAAGTAGATGTCCTAGCTATTGGTGGAGGAATGGTCTTCACTTTCTTGGCAGCACAAGGTAAAGAGATCGGCACATCACTTGTTGAGAGTGAAATGATCGATGTCGTCAAAGCTCTCATTCAGAGCGCTGCCGACAAAGGCGTAAAACTCATCCTTCCATCCGACATTGTTGTCGCTGCGGCTTTCAGTGCAGATGCAACACCCACACTTGTCTCTGCCGATGACATTCCCCATGACCAGATGGGTCTAGATATTGGACCTGTCTCGGCAGCGCACTTTGCATCCGAGATTGAAAAGTGTGCGACTGTATTTTGGAATGGTCCAATGGGTGTATTTGAGTTTGCAAACTTTGCAGCTGGCACAAAGATTGTTGCGTCAGCGTTAACAAAGGTTTCAGGGATTTCAGTTGTTGGGGGCGGAGACTCTGCCGCAGCAGTGAGAGCTCTTGGTTTTGCAGACTCTGAGTTTGGCTACATCTCAACTGGTGGTGGTGCATCACTAGAGTATTTAGAGGGCAAGGAACTTCCTGGCCTTTTGGCATTAGGGCTATAGGGAGATTTACGATGCGCAAACCATTGATGGCTGGTAACTGGAAGATGAACTTAAATCATCTTGAGGCGATTGCAGTTGCTCAAAAACTTGTGTACTCACTTGAGGATAAAGATTTCGATGCTGTGGACGTAGCGATTATTCCGCCGTTTACAGATATTAGATCGATTCAAACATTAATCGATGGCGATCGTCTGCGTTTAACGTACGGTGCTCAAGATCTTTCTCCCGAGGCAAGCGGTGCTTTTACTGGTGATATCTCTGGATCGATGCTTCACAAGCTTGGCTGCACATATGTATTAGTAGGGCATTCTGAGAGACGATCAATTCACGGTGAGAGCGATGTGCTTATCAACCGTAAGATCAAAGCCGCTCTTGCCCACGAGATGGTTCCAATCTTCTGTGTTGGTGAAGAGCTTTCAGTCCGCGAATCTGGTGCACATGTCAGTCATGTAATCCGCCAGATTCGAGCAGGCCTCGAGGGCTTAACTAAGCCAGAGCTAAAAAAGATTGTGATCGCCTACGAACCTGTTTGGGCTATTGGAACCGGAAAGGTTGCAACGCCAGAGGATGCTCAAGAGGTGTGCGCAGCAATCCGTGAGGAGATTGAGAATATAGGCTCTCCCGAAATCGCTGCAGCAATGCGCGTGCTCTATGGCGGCTCGGTTAAATCTTCAAATGTCGCAGAAATCATGGCCAAGCCCGATGTTGATGGCGCTTTAATAGGTGGGGCGAGCCTAGATCCCGAAGAGTTGGCAAAGATTGTGAAGTTTCACGCGCAAGGCTAAGTAATACCAAAGGCTCTTTTATAGGTATCCTTACCCTCTACGAAACAAGGAGTTTACGAACCGTGAAACTAGCTCTCTCAATCCTTCTAATCATTACCAGCGTTCTTATGATTCTTCTCGTCCTCTTGCATAAGGGCAAGGGAAGCGGACTCTCTGATCTATTCGGTGGTGGCGTATCGTCAAACTATGGTGGCTCATCCGTTGTCGAGCGAAACCTTGACCGCATTACAATCGTTGTCGGCGGACTGTGGTTTGCATTTGTTGTCGCCCTTAGTCTTGTTCTTAAGTAAAACTCTTTAGTTTTTCCATTTCAATTTTCTTGAGGGAGTAACGCATGGCAAGTGCAATTCGCGGAAGTCGAGTCGGTGCAGGACCAATGGGCGAGGCAGAGCGTGGAGATTCAATCGCGCGCGCATATGTCTCGTACTTCTGCGCCAATGGCCATGAAGTCCGTCCCTCATTTGCCGTAGAAGAGACAGTGGTTATCCCAGCCGAATGGGACTGCCCTAAGTGTGGATACCCTGCAGGCCGCGATCGCAATAATCCGCCAAGCCCAATAAAGAATGAGCCGTACAAGACGCACTTGGCGTATGTAAAAGAGCGCCGTACCGACGCTGAAGGTGAGCGCTTACTAGAAGAGGCGTTGCGCAAGATTCGTGGAGAAGATTAAAGCGCCTTTACTGCTTTAAGGAGTTCTTCAACACCGATTGCGCGATTGCGAAGATTAAGTCGCAAGAGCGGATAGTTTCTAGATGCTAACGCTTCACCATCACCAAGTGCCTGTGCTGCAAGAAGAGTTGCGAAAGTAAAACTCTCTCCAGGAATTTCGATATCACCTTTGATGTCACCAGTGATTTGAAGGAAAGAACCATTTTGTTGGCCACCTTTGTGGAACTGTCCAGTTGAGTGAAGAAAGCGCGGACCCCAACCAAAAGTTACTGGGCGACCACACTTGTCTGAGAGCAAGGCCCTAATCTGAGTTATTGCTACATCATCTTTGCGATCTAGGTATGCCATCACTGCTATATATCCATCTGGAGAAACATTGCCTATAAAAGTGGTCAAGGCCGATTCAATATCTTGCCCCTGACCAAATATCTCAATATCTCCCGAAAGTGCATCGGGGGTGAATGACGGTAGTTTTCCTGCCCATCGAGTTAATAGTTTTGCCGTCGCCTCTTTTGCCTCGGTCACATTTGGCTGATTGAAAGGATCGATTGCAAGGGCGCCCCCGACAAGTGCCGTAACCCATTCCCAAATAATGAACTGTGATGCTAAATCGGCCGAGACAACTAAATCGGCAACACCGCTATAGGCGATAGAAAAAAGTTGACCATCGTCTGGCTTTTCAATAACGATTGGAAGTCGACCCACTTCATTCTTGCCAGTTGACTCGGCCACCAACTGTTCAGCCCAATCACTTAATCCTGGCATCGCAGAGCCGGCATCGCAGTACGTCATGTACTGACCCGATAAATATGCAATGGCATAGGCCATGTCGAGAACCAATGTGGGGTCTTTAAGAAATGCATTCTTCGTGGCACTTGCATTATCTAGTAGAACAGATACATCAACACCAATTAATGCAGAGGGAACTAATCCAAATGCACTCAAAACACTAAAGCGACCGCCAACATGCGGATCTGCATTCACTACTGTAAATCCCTGCGCACGTGAGGCAACATCTAGGGGAGAGGATGGATCGGTGACAATCACCATATGCTCTTGTGGATTCAACCCTGCAGCTTTAAATGCAGATTCAAATAAAGCTCGCTGCGATGCAGTTTCGATCGTTGAGCCTGACTTCGAGCTAACTACGACAATAGTAGTTGAAAGATCCCCATGAAGTGCGTGGGCAATATAGTTTGGATCGGTCGAATCTAATACAAAAAGTTCACGTTCAAATGTCTGGGCGATTACCTCTGGTCCAAGTGATGAACCTCCCATACCGCAGAGAATCACGCGCGTTTTAGTTCGGTGTTTAGCGCAGAGTGCATCTAACTGCGGAAGAAGTTGCCTTGATGACTCGGGCAGATCTATCCAGTTCAAACGTACTTGCGCCTCAGCTTGCGCCTCTGGCCCCCATATAGTTGCATCTTTGGCGGCTAATCTTTCGTGCATCTTTCCAAGCGCCGTGTATCTCGAATCAGATCTGTCAATGCGACTTAGAATTTTTCCAGATATTTGAGTCATGATTGTTGTGCAGCCTTCACTGTAGTTAGAAGTTCTTCCCAGGCTTGGGCAAATTTCTTAACACCGTCAATTTCAAGCTCGGTTGTTATTGAATTCAGCGAGATGTTGAGTTCTGAGAGAGATTTGAAAACGTCGACGGCTTCCTGGTATCTAGATGTAATCGTGTCAGGGCGAACACGCGCGTGATCTATAACGGCATCAAGTGTGGCCTGCGGCATCGTATTAACAGTGTTGGGAGCAATGAGTTCGACTACATAGCGCGTGTCATCGTATGAAGGATCTTTGACGCCAGTGGATGCCCATAGCGGTCTCTGTTTATGTGCACCACGTTCTGCCTGCAAAGACCAACGCTGTGAAGCAAACTTTTCTTCAAAGAGTTGATAAGCAAGGTGAGCATTAGCAATCGCGGCTTTGCCCATTAAGGCCATCGCAGCGTCACTACCGTCCTTCTTCAAGAGCGCATCAACTGCCGAATCAATGCGACTAACGAAAAACGATGCGACGGAGTGAACATGAGAGGGATTAGTTGCAGCTTCGACTCCTGCGATGTAGGCGTCAATTACTGCGCCGTAGCGCTTAACTGAAAATATCAGCGTGACATTAACGCTTATTCCAGCTGCAATAAGTGCGGTAATGGCGGGAAGTCCTTCAACGGTCGCCGGCACTTTAATCATGAGGTTGGGTCGATCGATAATTCGCCATAACTCTTTTCCAGCGGCAATTGTGGCCTCAGTATCACTTGCTAAGCGGGGATCCACCTCAATACTGACCCGGCCATCAACACCTTTGGTTGCTGAGAAAATCTCTTTAAATAGATCACAGGCACTGCGAACATCATCGGTAGTTAATTTCTTAACACATTCATCTGCACTCATGCTCTTCATGAGGGCTATGTCACCTGCATACTCTTGTGCACCCGAAATCGCTGCGGCAAAGATGCTGGGGTTCGTAGTTACACCAACGACACAGTCGTTGGTAATCCGTGAAGGCAGAGAGTGCGAATCGGCACCGGATATTTTTGATCGAGAGAGATCATCGAGCCAAATTGATGTTCCATTTAATCCAACCTCTTGTGCGCTCATTAAAGTGCGGCCTTAATACGCTGGACAACGCTTTCTACCGAGAAGCCAAACTCGTTAAAGAGTCGACTGGCATCGGCCGATGCACCAAAGTGTTCTAATGAAATTGATATTCCTCTATCACCAATAATTTCTCGCCAACCCTGCGCAATTCCTACCTCAATGCTGATTTTGAGTGGAATTGCAGAGGGAAGTACTAGTTCTTTGTAGGATTCATCTTGCTGAGCAAACCACTCTAAACATGGCGCACTGACGACCCTTACATGTACTCCTTCGAGTGCCAGTGAGTTTTGGACATCGAGGGCCAATGAAACTTCAGAGCCGGTTGCGATAATCACAGCGACAGGATTTACAGAGTCCTTCAAAATATAGGCACCGTGAGCCACACCAGCTGCCGGAGCGCACTGTTCGCGATCAAAGACTGGAAGATTTTGCCGCGATAATAGAACTCCGGCGGCGCGTTTTCGAATAATGATCTGTCGCCAGGCCTCAACCACTTCATTGGCATCGGCAGGCCTAATAACATCTAAACCAGGGATTGCACGCAGTGCGGCAAAA
>WLOR01000040.1 GCA_009699165.1 Actinomycetota bacterium
CTGTTGCGCCATCTACGACGAGCAGGGCAGGAAATGAGACAGTTGCACCAACAGCAGCGTCCATACGATCGACGGTTACTGTGTCGCCAACTGCGACTTTTTCCTGGCGGCCGCCAGCTTTAACGATTGCGTACACGTGTTACTCCAGTTCAATTAAGCCCGTTCAAATGGCGACGGGCAGAGGATAAGAGTACGGAGATGCGACCCTTACGGTCAAATTAGGGTTGCGCGCAGATTAAGGCGAATGCGTCGATGCGATGGCCATAACTGCCTTTTCTAGAGAATATATGGGGTCACTGGCAGCGCCTTTTACCTCAGCATCGGCCCGTGCGATCAGCCCTACGGCATCTGCAAGTGCGCTAGGTGACCAACGGTGAAGTTGGCGGCGGGCCTTATCTATCTGCCAAGGCGCCATGCCTAATTGGCCGGCAAGTTCAAAGGATTTCGCTCCTCGATTGGCCCCAGAGACCTTTGCAAGCGATCGCAATGCAGAGGCGATTGCACTGGTAATCATCACGGGATCAGTGCCTGTTTCGAGCGCACTCCTTAGTGCAATGAGTGCGCCAGAGACATCTCCATCGAGAGTCGCATCGGCGACATCAAATCCCGTTGTCTCTATGCGTCCCTGATGAAACTTATCAATCATGGGCTCATCGATAACACCAGCAGGTGCATCTGCTGCAATCTGCGAAACCGCCGCTTGCAGTTCGCGCATATCGCTACCGAGTGCTGCAACAAGAGCGCTCACTGCGCCTTGATTTGCCTTGCGTCCGATGTCAAGTAAAAGCTCTTTCACGAAAGCCTCTTTGTCGGCCTCTTTCTTTAAAGGCTCACATGCGATTATTTCAGGGTTTACTTTTTTAATGGCATCAAGAAGTGCTTTACCTTTAACGCCACCTTTGTGAACAAAGATCACCGTCATCGATTCATCTGGATTCTGGAGATAGCGAGTAATTTCATCACGGTTATCTTCGGGTAGGTCTTGTAAATCACGCAGAATTAATGCACGGCGTTCGGAAAATAAAGATGGTGCAAGAGCATCTGCAATGTCACCGACAATTGTTTCGCCGGCAAAGAGATTTGTAATTTCGCAGTTACTATCTTTTAACTGAGCAGTTAACTTGCTAACTGCGCGATCAGAAAGTGCGCCTTCAGATCCTAGGATGAGGTAGAAAGCATTCATTGCGCTACCCCAATCGAAAGAGATCAAACCTGCCTTTACTAGTACGAACTTTAATCCGATGCGAATTAGCTGTAATACTTATCGCACCACTTTGATCTGTCCGTACTACTTCTGCTCCGAGTCTAACCAAGGCCGCGATAGTTTGTGGGGCTGGATGCCCATACAGATTCTTAGCGCCCACGCTTATTACCGCGACCTGGGGCTTGAGGGCGGCCATCAAAGCGCTGTCCTGATAACGCGATCCATGGTGGCAGAGCTTGTAAATATCTACACGCGTAACCTCGCCGACCAGTTCGTGTTGTGCTGGCGGCTCTAAATCACCTGCAGCAAATAATGTGAAATCGGGCGAACTTATATAGATGGCGATACTTGAGTTATTAATCGCCGAGCCATCTCCGGGCAGCGATTCAAATTCGTGCGAACCACTCGCCGGCCATAAAACTTTTATCGTGAAACCTGCAATTTGAGCGCCGTACCCGCGCTGCGGTGACACAACGCCAACTCCACTTAGCAAAGAGGCAACATGAGCGCTCTCAAGAAGTGGTTCGGCATTAGTGCTTATCCATAACTGTGAAACTTTTCTATTTTTGACGGCTCCACTGAGGCCACCGACATGATCGGCATGGAAGTGCGAGAGAATTAGTAATGAAATCTCAGTAACTCCTAATGAGTCAAGGCAGTGATCTTCCAAAACTGGATCTGGCCCAACATCGATAACTATTGCCTGATGATGACCCAAGTTAATTACCATCGAATCACCTTGGCCGACATCGCAGTTTGCTACGTCCCAATCCCCTGCGGGCCAACGCTGTAGCCACAGCAAGGCAAGAATTAATATAACGACCGTAATGGATATCGCCTTGAGATATTTTTTAAATAGCCAGAGCACAACTGTAAAAACCGCGATGATAAGAAATCCCATACTTCCAGCGCGTAGCGTCAAAACCGGAAAGTGTGCAGCCCATGCTGCAACCAGTGAAATAAATCCAGCAGGAAATCTAATTAACCAGATCAAAGCCACGCTAATAAAAGGTGCAAAGGCAGATACAAGGGCGGCGATAAATCCCAAAATAGTAATCGGACCAACGGCTGGAGCAGCCAATAAATTAGCGATGACACTTATCGGAGATATATAGCCCGAGAGTGCCACTAAAACTGGTGAACAAAAGACAATTGCCGCGATGGGAGGTGCCAGGGCTTCGGCGAGTTTTTCTGGCATGTACTGCCTAAGTTTTTCAACTACCACCGGTGCAAAGAGAAGCAGTCCCGTGGTTGCCATGACAGAGAGTGCAAAACCGGCATCGCGCGCCTGCCACGGATCACCTATAACTACTGCGCCTATCGCAAAACCTAACGCTGGAAGAGAGTCCCGCCCTCGGTGCGTGCCTTGGGCAATCAGCAAAACCGCGGCCATCGCCGCTGCGCGAAGTACCGATGGAGATGGGCGCACGAGTGCGATAAAACATATAAGAGCTATTGCCGTTGCACCTAGACGTAGTTTTATCCGCGTAAAAAGAAACTGCATACACCACAAGACAAAGCTCGACACTATTGCAAAGTTAGCGCCACTGACAGCGCTCAGATGTGTTAATCCCGATCGCTTCATCGCTGTTTTGAATTCGAGGCTTTGCTTGGAGGTATCCCCCAAAACCATCCCTGGAATTAAAGCCCCAGCATCGCCATCGCCGGATTTATTGCGAAGGCCCAAACGAATTGCTGCCAAAGATTTCGTCCACCGAGATGGAGGTGTTAGAACCTTAACTTTTTCATCGATGAGCACTAAGGCAGCAACACGCGCCTCTTTACTTTCAACGATACGTGCCTGCGCGCTAAAACTTTGGCCAGGTAAAATTGTGAGGACTTCATGATGAGGAGTTATTATTCGAATCGGAATTCTCATAGCGAATGAACCGTTATCGCTCTTAAGGTAGATAGCGCGGGCAATGAAACTAAAATTTCCAGTGCTTGTCTGACTAGGATCTGTTACAACTTGAGCAACGAGCTCAACGGATTGACCAAAAACCTTTACTATCTCTGAGTGCTCAAGTGATGCTTGGCGCAACGACATAACGCTCGAGCCGAGCACTAACGCTGTAATCATGACGGTAAAGCGAAACTTACGACTTGCCACCGAAAACAGTGCCAGGATTAATGCTGCAATACTTACTCGCCAAGGTGCAATAGCGCTTTGCAAAAGAGCACCGAGCCAGATTGCTGCCCCTATGGCAACGGCCCGGAAATCCGTTAAACGCGGACTTTGCTTTTTATCTGTGCGAATTTTGCAGTACCAATCCCACTCACCTTTTGGAGATCCTCAGTTGTTAAGAAAGGTCCATTAACTTTGCGGTACTCAATAATGCGCCGAGCAATAACTGGACCAATTCCATCGAGTGAATCCAGTTGCGAAAGCGTTGCTCGATTAATATTTATCGGTCCGCTGTGTACTGTCTTAGATACGCGCACCCCTGAATTGTTTATTACTGTTGCATCTACAAATACCTGTTCACCATCCGAAAGAGTCCGAGCCAAATTTATTGTTGAGAGATCGGCCCCCGGTGCACTGTCACCAGCAGCCTTGACTGCATCAATTACTCGTGAATTTGCTGGCAAAGTGTAGACGCCGGGTTTATTAACTGCGCCAGTTACGTCAACGATTATCTCAGGTACTGAAATTTGGACTGCAACGATGGGTGGTGCAACAACTTCGTGACTACTTCCACGAACAACAATGAGCGATGAGATTATTAAGATGAGTGCACTAATAATAAGTAGCGCGCGCTTTTGAACCTGCGAATAGTGGAGTTCATACCACCAGCTTCTAATATTTTCCAAGGCCTGCGTGATGTGATTCATGCGCCAATGATTCTTGGAGCAAGTAGCCTAGAACTTACATATATTGCCGTGTGTGGATAATTACTTGTTTAGCCAATAGTCGTTGATGTACTTTTCGCCCTCATCGCAGAAAAAAGTCACTACGTTTTCAACTCCATACTGCTCTTTCAAGCGTTTTGCTGCAATCATATGCGCTCCCGATGATGGGCCAACAAATAATCCATGCACACTGGCCAATCGACGCATCTCTGCAATTGATTCCTCTGAACCTACATCGATGACACCATCGAGCTCGTCGTGATGGCGCGAAACGATCCCGGGTATAAAGCCATCGGCGATACCTTCAATTAAATGTTTTGATACCTCGCCACATAAAATCGTGCAGGACTCTGATGGTTCGAGGGCAATGACTTTACAATTTGGGTTAGCGGCTTTAAAAGCCTGCCCTACACCGATAATCGTTCCTCCCGTGCCGACTCCACCAATTACTAAATCTGGCAACACCGGCATCTGATCTAAAATCTCTTGCCCAAGCCATTCACGATTTTCTTGAACGTTCCATTCATTATCAAACTGTTGAGGCGCAAAGAATCCTGGCATCGCACCTCGTCGACGGGCTTCGGCTAAAGCATCATTGACGTGGAAATCACCCATCGTATGAACTTCTGCGCCGAAGGCTTCAGAGATTGCAGTGCGCTCAGGGCTCATACCATCGGGCATGATCACTAACATTTTGTAGCCCTTAACCGCTGCAACCATGCTCATCGCATTTCCAGTATTTCCACTACTCGCTTCTACGATTGTGTCACCGGGTTTAATTAAACCTTCGGCCTCTGCTCGTTCAATCATGTATTTAGCGATACGGGCCTTAATCGAACCCGATGGATTCATAAACTCCATCTTTACCCAGATGCCTTCAATATTAATTAATGGAGTATTGCCAATCGCATCCAAAATACTCTTCATAATGAGCCTCTCACCATATGGAACTCGAAGATTTGAGTTAGATGACGATATTAACAATCTTTGGTGCGCGTGTAATGATTTTTGCAATTTTTGCGCCTTCGAGCGCCTCGATGATTGCTGGCAAAGCCAAAGCTGCAGCTTCTAGTTCGGCATCGCTAATAGTTGGAGCAACGTCGATGCGATCCTTAATCTTTCCATTTATCTGCACTACTGCGGTTATTGCATCAGCGACCAATAGTTTTTCATCAACAACTGGCCAGCCCGCAAGAGCTACTGCAGGTTTATGGCCTAAACGCTCCCACATCTCTTCAGCAGTAAACGGCGCAACTAATGAGAGCATGATTGCAATCGCCTCGACCGCCTCGCGGACGGCAGGATCTGCTGGGCCACAACCAGAGTCAATGGCTTTGCGCGTTGCATTCACTAGCTCCATCACGCGGGCGACTGCGACGTTAAAGCGAAAGGACTCAACAGCAAAGTCGGCATCATGGAGTGCTTTATGCGTTGCCTTACGAAGTGAAATATCTCCAGTTGAAAAATCAACTCCAGGTGTACTTGTTACATCACCTGATAAACGCCAAGCGCGAGATAAAAACTTAACTGATCCAGATGGTGAGACATCCGACCAATCCACATCATCTTCAGGTGGGCCTGCAAAGACCATCGATAAGCGAATTGCATCGACGCCGTGATTTTCAAGCTCATCAGATAAGCGCACTAAATTTCCGCGACTCTTTGACATCGCAGAGCCATCCATAACAACCATGCCTTGATTGAGAAGTCGTGTGAAAGGCTCATTAAAACTGAGCATCCCTATATCATTTAATACTTTTGTAAAGAAGCGACTGTATAAAAGATGCAAGATGGCATGGGTAACGCCGCCAACGTATTGGTCTACAGGAAGCCAGGTATCAAGATCTTTCTTAGAGAAAGGCTCTGAGTGATTTGTAGATGATGGATATCGAAGGTAATACCACGATGAATCTACAAATGTGTCCATCGTGTCGGTATCACGCTTTGCATCGCCGTTGCACGTAGGGCACTTCACATTTACCCAGTCTGTTGCAGCACCTAGAGGTGATGTTCCTTTAGGTTTTAAATCTAATCCTTCAGCACTTGGCAATAGAAGTGGCAATTGATCCGAGGGAACAGGAACTTCACCACATACATCGCAGTGAATAATTGGAATCGGTGTACCCCAGTAACGTTGGCGAGAGACAAGCCAGTCACGGAGTCGATAGTTGCGCGCAGATTTTCCCTTTCCATCTGACTCAAGTTGTGCGCTAATCGCTGCTATTGCATCGGCCTTATTGAGGCCATTGAGCGCGCCAGAGTTAACTAATACACCGTCGCCACCGGTTGCAATGCCAGTTGAGTTTGGGTCCTCTTCGCCGGTTTCGACAACGACTACGACTGGAAGATCCATCGCCCGCGCGAAATCTAAATCTCTCTGATCATGTGCTGGAACGGCCATAATCGCACCGGTTCCATAATCTGCCAATACATAATCACTTGCCCAAATTGGAATCTTGGCACCATTGACTGGATTTATTGCATAGCGATTTAAGAAAACTCCAGTTTTTGGTCGATCAGTTGCTAAGCGATCAATGTCGCTGTCGGCTTTAATTTTTTCCAAGTACTCAGAGAACTCGGATTCAACTCCAGAGCCAACCGCAAGTTCAGCTGCGAGTTCGCTATCGGCTGCAACAACCATAAAAGTTGCGCCAAATAACGTGTCGGGACGGGTGGTGTACACGGTTACGGGTTCGTCGCGATTTTCAATTTCAAATGAGACGTTTGCACCGCTTGAGCGACCAATCCAGTTGCGTTGCATCATCAAGACTTTTTCAGGCCACTTACCTTCAAGTTGTGCCATGTCATCGAGCAGGCGATCTGCGTAATCAGTAATCTTGAAGTACCACTGGTTTAATTTTTTCTTTGTCACCGCTGTATCGCATCGTTCGCACAGTCCAGCAACAACTTGTTCGTTTGCTAATACAGTTTGACAGCTTGGACACCAGTTAACTGCTGAGTCTTTACGATAAGCAAGTCCGCGCTCGTGTAACTTTAAAAAGAGCCATTGATTCCATTTGTAATACTCTGGGTCGCAGGTATTAAAGACGCGATCCCAATCAAATGAACATGCAAAGCGTCGCATCGATGCCTTTTGAACTGCGATGTTTTCATAGGTCCAAATCTTTGGATCTTCATTGCGTTTAATCGCCGCATTTTCTGCCGGTAATCCAAATGCATCCCAACCAATTGGGTGCATAACGTTGAAGCCTTTTTGAATCCAATAGCGAGCAATCACATCGCCCAAGGCGTATGCCTCGGCATGGCCCATATGCAAATCACCCGATGGATACGGAAACATGTCAAGGACATATTTCTTGGGACGAACATCATCGGTGCGACCGGATTTAAATGGCTGAACTTCATCCCAAACGGGCAGCCACTTTTCCTGCACGTAGGCAAAGTCGTAGGCCGCGTGCGCCTCGTTAGTGTTATCTGTATTCATACGTGGAGCTGAGGGGATTTGAACCCCTGACCCCCTGCATGCCATGCAGGTGCGCTACCAGCTGCGCTACAGCCCCAATTACTTGAGAAGAGCAAACCTTACCGCATGAATTATGGGGTAATTGCGCCACTTTCTTCGCCATAGACAGGCTCTGGGATTGAACCAGCGTTGTGTTCGACTAAATTCCATTGACGTGGATTGCGTTCAAGAATTGACCACGATGCATTTGAAAGTCCACCGATAACGCCCCAGTGTGAAAGCGGCAACTGTAAAAGCTGTCCAAGTATGCATCGCGCAGTTCCACCATGTGTTGCAACGACTAAAAGTTGATTGCTCTTACCTTCGAGGGCTTCACTGATAACACCGACAGCACGCGCTGCAACTTCGCTTCGTTTTTCTCCAGTGGTGCCCGCCGGATTATCATCTCCATCTATCCAACGAATAAAGTTTTGAAAATCTTCGGCGCGATTTTCAGCACCAGTTTTTCCCTCCCACAGTCCACCATTTGTCTCGCGTAGTTTTTCATGAGTGGTTACGTTTAATCCAACTAAGTCTGCAAGAGCTTGCGCAGTCTCGCGTGCACGACCGAGATCACTAGAGATAATCGCGGTCGGATTCATTCCTGCCAAAATCTGCGCAGCATGTTTTGCTTGAAATCGTCCTACATCATTTAAAGGGATGTCTGAGTGGCCTTGGAATCGATTAACTAAGTTCCAATCGGTTTGGCCATGTCGCCAAAGAAGTACTCGATTACCGACCATGTACAGCGGCATCTTTCACTGCTTCCAAGTCGATTGTCGGACAATCGTTCCACAATCGATCGAGCATGTAGTACTTGCGTAACTCCGTACTTTGAATGTGCACAACTAAGTCCGAGTAATCAAGGAGAATCCACTCGGCACCTTTTTCGCGACGTGCAGGTTTTTCCCCAATGGCAATCAATGCACGCTCAACCTCGTCGGCGATGGCATCGACCTGTGCAACGTTTTGTCCAGTTGCAATCAGAAAGACTTCACTCAAAACTAGTTGATCTGATAAATCTATTGCTACTAAATCTGTTCCGATTTTTTCGATAACAGCCTTGGCTGCAACTTGGGTGATTTCCAGTGTACGTCCGCTAATTGTCATAGAGCTTATTCTCGCTTATAAACTCACGAACGATTGCCGGTACATCAGTGCTTAAACCCGCTCTCACTGCACTGGCTGAAACCTCAATAGCTGATATATCGATCCCATGTGGGGCAAATCCTGGGCGATTGATGCAGATGATGGAGACTAGTCTGTGTAGGTCATCGGCTCGGTGCCACTGATCGATCTTTGAGTATGCATCAGCGCCTAATATCAAGAAAATCTCATCTTCTGGGTAGGTACTGCGCACCGCCTCAACTGTATCGATGGCATAGCTCGGGCCTTCACGAAGGATCTCAATGGGATTGACTTCAACATGGGTAGAAATGCTCTCGGGTAAAGTTGAAATAGCAAGTTGGCACATTGTCCTTCGTGCCGCGCCTGATGCAATGGGGCTGCTCTCTCGCAATAAGGGTTGACCAGCGGGCACGAGAATTAATCGATCAATAATTTTCTTTTCAATGAGTTGGCTAACTACTTTCAGGTGACCATTATGAATCGGGTCAAAAGTCCCGCCATATATTCCAACTCGCGACAAATTAATCCCGGTCTAAGCGAAGTGCTAAATACAGAAAGAGCGAGAGAATTCCAAAGGTAACAAGGCCGTAAGCCACGGCTGGCATTGGGAGTTCGCGAAGAGTCTCTGCGGCACGATTAGTCATGGCGAAATCCTACTACTCGCCCGCCAACAATTCTTTAAATCTAGCCTCATCAATTACCGGAACTCCAATTTCTATAGCTTTGGCTAACTTTGAGCCTGGTTCGGCCCCGACCAACACATAGTCCGTTTTCTTAGATACAGATGAAGCCGACTTTCCGCCGTGCGAAGTAATAGTTTCGGCGATTGAGTCACGTGTAAAGCTCTCAAGTCCCCCGGTCACAACAAAGGTCAAGCCCGTAAGGGTTTGCGGCAGTTGGACTTTGACCTCTTGCTGCATCCGTACACCTGCAGATGCCCACTTAGAGATAATCTCTTGGTGCCAATCAACTCCAAACCATTCAATAATTGAATCGGCGATAATGGCACCGACTCCGTCTATCTGCGCTAACTCTTCGGCGGTTGAGGTCGAAATCTTCTCTATAGATCCGCAGGCAGTTGCTAGTGCTTGTGCAGCCGTCGGACCTACATGTCGAATTGAAAGTGAGACTAAAACTCTCCATAGCGGTGCAGATTTAGCTTTCTCAAGTGCTGCTAATAATTTTTCAACGTTTAATCCAGCGCTTCCATCTTTCTTAGTAAAGAACTCTGATGTGACTAATTTTTCTTGCGTCAGATTAAAAAGATCCGATTCATCGGAAATTATTGTGGACTCTAAGAGCGCCGATGCAGCTTCATAGCCCAAGACGTCGATATCTAGGGCCGCTCTAGAACCAATGTAATAGATACGTTCTCGCAGTTGTGCTGGGCAAGTGCGTGAATTTGGACAACGGATATCTACATCGCCTTCTGACATGGCACGAAGTGCCCAACCGCACTCTGGGCAATGTGTCGGCATGACAAATGCGACTTCGCTTCCGGTTCTTCGTTCAATAACGGGGGCTAAAACCTCCGGAATAACATCTCCAGCTTTGCGAATTACGACTACGTCACCAATCAGGACGCCTTTTCGCACAATTTCGGCGGCGTTATGTAATGTCGCATTTGTCACCGTGGAGCCTGCAACTTTAACTGGCTCCATAAATGCGAATGGGGTCACTCGACCTGTCCGTCCAATACTCACTTTGATATCTATTAAACGGGTTGTGACCTCTTCTGGCGGATACTTAAATGCAATAGCCCACTTAGGTGCACGCGAAGTAAAGCCCAACTGACCTTGATCAGCGATTGAATCGACTTTTATTACAACTCCGTCAATCTCATGTTCGACATCGTGCCGGTGTAGGCCGTAGTACTCAATATATTTCTGAACATCTTCGCGAGTTGAGCAGATTTTAATCCGATCACTTGTAGGTAAACCAAGCTCTTTTAACTGCGCGTATGCATCGCTTTGCGAGTCAAATGTAACTCCTTTGCGTGCGCCAACACCATGAACAACAACGGATAATGGTCGTGCAGCTGTAACCCGTGGATCTTTTTGTCGAAGAGAGCCAGCTGCAGCGTTGCGGGGATTTGCAAAGAGAGATTTTCCAGACTCTTCCAAGCCTTCGTTGAGCTCATTAAAGGCAGCTAGAGGAAAAAATACTTCTCCACGGATCTCAATGAGTTCGGGTATGTCTGAGCCAATCAAAGCGTGTGGAAGATTTCTAATCGTCTTAACATTAAGCGTTACATCTTCGCCGGTTACACCGTTACCTCGTGTTAGACCTCTAACTAGTTGCCCATTTTCATAAGTGAGATTTATTGCTAAGCCATCAACCTTTAGCTCGCAGATGTAGGTAGGCCTTGGTATTTCTTTCTCAATGCGATCAAACCAAAGCGTTAGTTCATCTAAGTCAAATACATTGTCAAGGCTCATCATCTTTTCAATATGGTCATGCTGCGAAAAAGTAGTTGAGAATCCCCCACCGATTCCAAGTGTTGGCGAATCAGCCTCTTGAAGCTCAGGATGCTGGCTTTCTAACTGCTTCAATTCGCGAAGTAGCGAATCAAAATCTGCATCACTAATCGATGGCATATCCAACACATGGTATTTAAACTGGTGATCGCGAATCTCATTGATGAGTTCGCTCATGCGGTGACGCACTGAATTGCTCATCTACTCTGTCTCACAGATTGTTGCCGAAGCAACTACGCGATCACCATCGTAAATCACCATTGCTTGTCCCGTTGCAAGACCCAAGAGTGGAGAGTCTAGAACCGCGACAAGTAAGGATTTCTCAACAAAGTATGTGCACTCAAGTGCTGCGCCATGGGCGCGAATCTGAACAAAACCTCTATGCCGTTGATCATCGATTTGAGGGCCACACCACACTGGACGCTCTCCTCGCATCGTTGTGATTGCTAAATCCTCACGTGCGCCAACAACAACGGTGTTTGTCACTGGCTCAATCTTTAAGACGAATCGGGGTGAACCATCAGGAGTTGGAATCGTTAGACCCAAGCCTTTGCGTTGCCCAATCGTGTACGTATATGCACCTTTGTGTTCGCCAATCTTTGTACCCTCTTGATCGAGAATTGGACCAACATCGCTACCCAATCGATCCCGTAACCAACCTGCATTATCTCCAGATGGAACGAAACAAATATCATGGCTATCAGGTTTTTGTGCGACAGCAAGACCGCGAGACTCTGCCTCTTTTCGAATATCGACCTTAGTTGTATCTCCTAGTGGAAATATCGCACCTGATATCTGCTCGACGGTGAGAACTGAGAGCACATAAGATTGATCTTTTGAGTGATCAACGGCGCGGTGCAGAGTTTTACCACTCTCACTCATCTGTGTGCGTGCGTAATGTCCTGTAACAACACCATCGAATCCCATCGCGCGTGCACGATCTAACACGGCAGCAAACTTAATCTTTTCATTGCATCGCAGACATGGATTGGGTGTTCTACCTGCTGCATATTCAGCCAAAAAGTCTTCAACTACACCATCATGGAACTCCTCGGCCATGTCCCATATATAAAATGGAATGCCAATCACATCGGCGGCCCTGCGCGCATCATGTGAGTCTTCAATAGTGCAACAACCTCTGGCACCCGATCGATATTTCTGCGGATTAGACGAGAGGGCTAAGTGGACTCCAATTACTTCATGTCCGGCCTCAACTGCACGGGCCGCGGCAACAGCAGAGTCCACTCCGCCGCTCATTGCTGCAATTAACCTCATGAGATGTTTGCCGCCCTTCCACGGGCAATTACATCGGGCAA